>JAGSHA010000142.1 GCA_023954795.1 Oceanospirillaceae bacterium
AGCAAGGGGCGCTTGAGGCAGCAGCAGCGACTTCATTGCCCGTCTGTCTTATGCATATGCGGGGCAGTCCGGCGACAATGCAGGATGCGCCACGTTATGGCGACGTGTTGTTGGATGTTAAGGTATTTCTACAGCAGCGAATTGCGGATTGTGAAGTGGCCGGGATTGCAAAAGATCGCCTTATTCTTGATCCAGGTTTTGGCTTTGGTAAGACCATCCAGCATAATCTACGTCTGTTGAATAATCTGGATGCGCTGCACGCGTTAGGATTGCCGCTGCTGATTGGAACTTCGCGCAAATCGATGATAGATCATGTATTGCATCGGCCGGTAGACCAGCGTCTGGCGGGAAGTTTGGCGACTGTAGCAATATCAGTGATGCAGGGTGCGCAGATATTGCGTGTACATGATGTGGCAGAAACAGTAGATGTTGTGCGTATGACCGAAGCTGTGCGCAACGAGTCCATTGGAGAGGATTGAGTAGTAATGAGCAGACGTTATTTTGGTACCGACGGAATTCGCGGCAAAGTAGGCCAGTTTCCTGTAACACCCGATTTTATGCTGAAGCTGGGTTGGGCAGCCGGTAAAGTGTTTGCCCGTGAAGGCCGCAGCAAAATTCTTATTGGTAAAGATACGCGAATTTCCGGATATATGTTTGAGTCCGCGTTGGAAGCGGGGCTGTCCGCTGCTGGGGTCGATGTGTTGCTGTTGGGGCCTATGCCGACACCTGCGATTGCCTACCTGACGCGGACCTTTCATGCCAACGCGGGTATCGTGATCAGTGCGTCACACAACCCTCACTATGACAATGGTATTAAGTTCTTTTCTGCGCAGGGCACTAAGTTGCCGGATGAGATTGAGCAGGCCATTGAAGCACAGTTGGATATTGCCATGACAACGGTTGATCCTGCGCTGCTGGGCAAGGCAAAACGTATTGAGGATGCGCCGGGGCGTTACATCGAGTTCTGTAAGGCCAGTGCCGGTGGTATTGATCTTAAGGGTATGAAAATTGCCCTCGATTGTGCCAATGGTGCAACCTATCACGTGTCGCCGAGTGTATTTTCCGAGCTGGGTGCTGAGGTGATCGAAGTCGCGTCCGCGCCTGATGGTCTGAATATCAACGAGGAGTGCGGTGCAACGTCGACCGAGCGTCTGCAGAAGGTGGTTGTGGCAGAAGGCGCTGATTTGGGTATCGCGTTGGACGGCGATGGTGATCGCGTGATCATGGTTGATCATACCGGCGTTGAAGTGGACGGTGATGAGTTGCTCTATGTGATTGCCTCGCACCTGCGTGCGCAGGGTGAGTTCGAAGGCGGGGTTGTTGGTACGTTGATGTCTAACTTCGGTCTCGAACAGGCATTCAGGCGTGAGCAGATCCCATTTGTACGTGCGAAAGTAGGTGATCGTTATGTGATGGAGCAGCTGGCTAATCATGGCTGGTTGTTGGGTGGTGAATCCTCAGGCCATATCGTTTGCCGCCATCTGACATCTACAGGTGATGGTACTGTTTCGGCTCTTCAGGTCCTGAGAGCCATTGCGGATAGCGGTAAAAACCTGCATGTGCTGAAACAGGGTATGAGTAAGATGCCCCAGACGATGATCAACGTTCGCATGCAAAATAAAGTGGATGTGATGGGTGTTGAGGCGGTGCAGGAAGCGGTTTCTGCGACCGAGGCTACGTTAGGTTCTCGCGGACGTGTGTTGTTGCGACCGTCTGGTACTGAGCCTGTTGTACGCGTGATGATTGAAGGCGAAGATGCAGCAGAAGTTGCGGAGCTATGCTCAGCTCTGGCAGCGGAAGTAGAAAATGCGCTTCAGGCGCTTGAAACTTCAGAGTAACGCAGTTAATATTTGCGCCTCTTTCGATAGGGGGTATCGATGCGTAAAGCCATTGTCGCCGGAAACTGGAAAATGAACGGCAATAGTGAGTCTGTCAATGAGTTGATGGGAGCACTGGTTGCAAGTCTTCAAGATCTGGATGCTGTAGAAGCTCTGGTATGCCCTCCGGCTGTTTATCTGTCACAGGTGAAAAGTCTGATTGGTAATGCATCGATTGCGCTCGGCGCGCAAAATGCCAGCCAATTCGAAAGTGGTGCATATACGGGTGAAAATTCACCAGGAATGCTCGCTGATCTGGGATGTCAGTACGTTATCCTGGGTCACTCTGAGCGTCGCGCCATTTTTGGCGAAAAAGACGCTGAAATTGCTGCAAAGTTTAATGCGGTGATTGACGCAGGTCTTGTGCCTATTCTATGTGTTGGTGAAACGCTGGAAGAGCGTGAAGACGAAAAAACCATGGCGATCGTAGGTGGTCAGCTAAAGGCTGTGCTAGATGCTTGTGGTGTTGAGTCTTTCGCAAAAGCTGTTATCGCATATGAACCGGTTTGGGCGATTGGAACCGGTAAAACAGCAACACCTGAGCAGGCTCAGGACGTTCATCAGGCTGTAAGAGCCATTGTTGCTGAGTACAGTGCTGAAGTAGCAGCAGGTGTAAGAATCCTGTACGGTGGAAGCGTCAACGCGGCGAATGCCGATGAGTTGTTTGCAAACCCCGATGTGGATGGCGGCCTAGTTGGCGGTGCATCCTTAAAGCCTAATGATTTTATCGCTATCTGTCGCGCGGCGGCAGAAGCGTAACGAAACGGTTGATAGATGGAAACACTGGTTCTGATTGTTCATGTCTTGCTTGCTGCCGGTATTATCGCTCTGGTATTGCTGCAGCAGGGTAAGGGTGCAGAGGCTGGCGCTTCGTTTGGCGCTGGTGCTTCCCAGACTGTGTTCGGTAGTAGCGGTAGTACGTCTTTTCTAGCACGTATTACAGGCGTACTGGCAGCCGGTTTGTTCGTAACAAGCTTTTTGCTGGCCATGGTTGCCAAGGAAAAAGCTGATACAGTTGGTGATGCAGGTATTCCTGCAGCGGCAGTTATTGAAAGTCGTGCAGCAGAGGTTACTGAGCCTGAGCTGCCGACGCTGGAAGCGGGCAAAGCTGAGCCGGTTCCTGAATCTGATATTCCGCAAGCTGACTGATACTCGTTTGCCCAAGTGGTGGAATTGGTAGACACGCTATCTTGAGGGGGTAGTGACCTACGGTCGTGCCGGTTCGAGTCCGGCCTTGGGCACCATGATCTTGAAAAAGGTCTAGGGCATATGTACAATATGCCCTGTTTTTGATGCGGGGTGGAGCAGTCTGGTAGCTCGTCGGGCTCATAACCCGAAGGTCGTTGGTTCAAATCCAGCCCCCGCTACCAATTCTAAGACGAAAGTGACGGTGGCTCGTTAACGTATAGTAGTTTTAATGCGTTCAACGGGATGGTCGATGATCTATTCGATCTCCGCTGCCAATCTTATTCGTTTGAAAGGGGCCTAACAGGGCCTTTTTTTATACGCGAATCATAGTCACGGTGCTGTGTATTGGAGATGGGTCTGTTGACCCATTTTTTGTTTGTGCCGTAAGTGAGGTTTATTCAGTGTCAGCAAAGCTGAAACAACTCCAGGAATTAATCGAACCAGGTGTCGTTGCTCTGGGCGTTGATCTTTGGGGGATTGAATATATATCGCAGGGTCGTCAAAACACCCTGCGTATTTATATCGACGCCGAAAAAGGTGTTGATGTAGATGACTGCGCAAAGGTCAGCCATCAGGTCAGCGGTGTGCTGGATGTGGAAGATCCGATCACAGGTCATTACACACTGGAAGTATCATCACCGGGTATGGATCGCCCGCTGTTTACCCTTGAACAGTTTGCTGCTTATGCTGGTAACCAAGTGCAGGTGCGCTTGCGCGTGGCGTTTGAAGGCCGTCGTAAGTTTAAGGGGTTGCTGAACGGCGTGGAAGGGGATGATGTTCTGGTGGTTGTGGATAATGAAGAATATCTGTTGCCGATTGATTACATTGATCGGGCGAACGTAATCCCTCAGTTCTAAGAGTGGTTTTGGGGTATCAGGCGAGGCAGAGGAATGAGCAAAGAGATTCTGTTGGTAGCAGAAGCCGTATCTAACGAAAAAGATGTGCCTAAAGAGGTCATCTTCGAGGCGATTGAATTCGCGTTGGCGGCAGCAACTAAAAAGCGTTACGACGAAGAAGCGGATATCCGTGTTGAGATCGATCGTACCAGCGGTGACTACGATACTTTCCGTACCTGGAAAGTTGTCAGCAATGAAGAAGTGCCTGCACTGGGGACTGAGCTGACACTGGAAGAAGCACTGGAACTGGACACAAAACTGCAGCCTGAAGATATTTACGAAGAACAGGTTGAGTCTGTTAAGTTCGGACGTATCGCAGCACAGACCGCAAAACAGGTTATCGTGCAGAAAGTTCGTGAAGCAGAGCGTGCAAAAATTGTCGAGCTGTACCGCGATCGTGTTGGAGAGCTGATCTCCGGCAGTGTTAAAAAAGTGACACGCGATAATATTATCGTAGATCTGGGTAACAATGCCGAAGCTTTGTTGCCTCGCGATCAGCTGATTCAGCGTGAAGCGTTCCGCATGGGTGATCGTGTGCGTGCCATTCTGGCTGAAGTACGCGCTGAAGGTCGTGGTCCTCAGCTGATGCTGAGCCGTACCTGTAACGAAATGCTGATTGAGTTGTTCCGCATTGAAGTGCCTGAAATCTCGGAAGAAGTTATCGAGATCCGTGCAGCTGCACGTGATACAGGCTCACGCGCCAAGATCGCAGTAAAAACCAACGACGGTCGTATCGATCCTGTTGGTGCTTGTGTCGGCATGCGTGGTTCCCGCGTTCAGGCTGTATCTAACGAGCTGGGCGGTGAGCGTGTTGATATCGTGCTGTGGGATGATAACCCGGCACAGCTGGTTATTAATGCAATGGCTCCGGCAGACGTGGCGTCTATCATCATTGATGAAGAGACGCACTCTATGGACGTGGCCGTGGCAGAAGAAGCGCTGGCAATGGCAATTGGTCGCAGCGGTCAGAACGTGCGTCTGGCAGCTGAGTTGACTGGCTGGCAGCTGAATGTAATGACCGAAGAAGAAGTTGCTGAAAAGCAGCAGAACGAAACTGGTTCTGTACTGGAAGCGTTCGTCGAGCACCTGGATGTTGACGAAGACGTCGCTGAAGTGCTGCTGGAAGAAGGTTTCACCACACTGGAAGAAGTTGCCTATGTTCCGGTGGAAGAGATGCTTGAAATTGAAGGCTTCGACGAAGATATCGTTGAAGAGCTGCGCACACGTGCCAAAGACGCGCTGCTGAACCTGGCGATTGCAAGTGAAGAGCAGCTGGATAAAGCTGAGCCTGCGGAAGATCTGTTGGAGATGGACGGCATGGACCGTCACCTGGCATTCCTGCTGGCCGCTAAAGGCATCGTTACTATGGAAGACTTGGCTGAGCAAGCAGTAGAAGATCTGCTGGATGTGGAAGGCCTGAACGATGAGAAAGCAGCTGAATTAATTATGACAGCGCGTGCGCCTTGGTTTGAGGACCAGGGCTAACACGGGCCGGCGGAATAGGAGAACCCGAAATGGCAGAAGTAACAGTAAAGCAACTTGCCGATGTGGTTGGTGTTTCCGTTGATCGTTTGCTGACGCAGATGCAGGAAGCAGGCATTAATGGAAAAACTGAAGGCTCCGGCGTTTCAGAAAGTGAGCGTCAGTCATTGCTGACTTTCCTGAAGCGTAGCCACGGTGAAAACGCTGAAGATGGTGAGCCAAAGAAGATCACTCTGAAACGTAAGACGACTTCCACACTCAAAGTGGCGGGCGCTTCAGGTAAGAAAAAAACCGTGAACGTTGAAGTACGCAAAAAACGTACCTACGTGAAACGTGATGCACTTGAAGGCGAGCAGCCAGAACAGGCTGAAGAAGCTGTGGTTGCTGAAGCAGTGGAAGCTGCTCCGGCTGAAGTTGTTGCAGAAGTAACTGAACAGCGCGAAGCGGAAGACGTACGTCAGTCTGAAGAAGAGCGTGCGAAGGCTGAAGCGGAAGAAAAAGTGCGTCAGGAAAAAGAAGCGGCGGATAAAGCCAAAGCAGACGCAGCTGAAGCTAAGCGTCTGGCTGAAGAAGCAGTGCTGCGTAAGCAGCAGGAAGCTGTACGTGAAGCAGCGAAGAAAACTGAAGCTGAACGTCAGCGTACGCGTGCGGATAAGAAGCCGGGTCGCGGAGCGGACAAGAAGCCAGGTGGCGGTAAAGGCGGTCGTTTCGACGATAAAAACCGTCGTGGCGGCAAAATCAGCCGTAACAAAAACGCACGTGGTGGTTCACGTTCCGCTCCACGCTCCAACGCTCACGGATTTACAGAGCCGACTACTGCTAAGGTGATGGAAGTAAACATCCCTGAGAGTCTGACGGTTGCTGACTTGGCGAAGAAGATGAACGTCAAGGCTGCGGAAGTGATCAAGGTGATGTTCAAGATGGGCGCGATGGCGACTATCAACCAAGTGATTGATCAGGATACTGCTGTACTGGTAGTTGAAGAGATGGGTCACAAGCCGAAGCCAATGCAGGAAAATGCAGTGGAAGAGGCGTTGATGGAGAGCATCCAGCTGGCGCAGGGCGAGCAGGAAGGTCGTGCACCGGTTGTTACCGTTCTGGGTCACGTTGACCATGGTAAAACCTCTTTGCTTGATTACATTCGTGCGACACGCGTAGCGTCTGGTGAGTCTGGTGGTATTACTCAGCACATTGGTGCGTACCATGTAGAAACAGACAACGGTATGGTTACTTTCCTGGATACTCCGGGACACGCAGCATTTACAGCGATGCGTGCACGTGGTGCCAAACTGACCGATATCGTAATTCTGGTGGTTGCTGCGGATGATGGCGTGATGCCTCAGACCGAAGAGGCGGTACAGCATGCGAAAGCGGCTGGCGTACCTCTGGTTGTTGCAGTGAACAAGATTGATAAAGAAGAAGCCGATCCGGATCGTGTGAAGAACGAACTGGCTCAGCGTGATGTTATCCCTGAGGACTGGGGCGGTGACGTAATGTTCGTCAATGTTTCCGCGAAGTCTGGTGAAGGTATTGATGCGCTGATCGAAGCGGTACTGCTGCAATCCGAGATTTTGGAATTGACGGCTGCGCCTTCTGCTCCGGCACAGGGTGTTGTGGTTGAGTCCCGTCTGGATAAAGGGCGCGGTCCTGTTGCGACACTGCTGGTTCAGAACGGTACGCTGCGCAAAGGCGATATCGTGCTGGCGGGTCTGCACTACGGTCGTGTACGTGCGATGCTGGATGAAAACGGTAAGCCGATTGAATCTGCAGGTCCTGCGATCCCGGTAGAGATTCTGGGTCTGGATGGAACACCGGCTGCGGGTGATGAGTTCACCATGGTGACCAACGAGAAGAAAGCACGCGAAGTT
Source organism: Oceanospirillaceae bacterium (assembly GCA_023954795.1). Lineage (GTDB taxonomy): Bacteria > Pseudomonadota > Gammaproteobacteria > Pseudomonadales > Balneatricaceae > Pontibacterium. Next base: position 7,312 of record JAGSHA010000142.1, read on the forward strand.
GCGCTCTTCCGTCAGGGTAAATACCGTGAAGTGAAACTGGCCCGTCAGCAGGCGTCCAAGCTGGAAAATCTGTTTGCGAACATGCAGGCAGGCGACGTTAAGTCTCTCAATATTGTATTGAAAACTGACGTACGTGGTTCTCTGGAGGCTCTGTCCAACGCCTTGGATGACCTGTCCACAGAAGAAGTAAAAGTGAACATCGTTTCCAGTGGTGTAGGTGGTATCGCAGAAACCGATGCTAACCTGGCAGTCGCTTCTTCTGCGCTGATTATCGGTTTTAACGTCCGTGCGGATGTGCAGGCGAAGAGCGTTGTCGAGCGTGAAGGTATCGAGCTGCGTTACTACAGCGTTATCTACGACATCATCGATGATGTGAAACAGGCGATGGGCGGTCTGCTCTCTCCTGAGTATCGCGAAGAGATTGTGGGTATTGCAGAAGTACGTGATGTCTTCCGTTCACCTAA
>JAGSHA010000356.1 GCA_023954795.1 Oceanospirillaceae bacterium
CTGAAGAACTTAAGTCTCAGGCGTTTAATCGTAAGCCGGTACTGCAGCGGATTGCCGTTGTTGCGGCGGGGCCCCTGGTTAATCTGATCTTTGCCTTGCTTGCCTACTGGGTGATGTTTGTATCCGGTGTCGGTGCTATCAAGCCGACGGTTGCTGATGTTAAACCTGGAACACCTGCTGCGATGGCCAATTTTCGTCCCGGTGGTGAGATTGTTGCTATAGATGGCAAAGAGACGCTGTCATGGGAGTCAGTTAATCTTGGTCTTGCCACTCGTATTGGGGAAAGTGGTCCGTTACTTATTCGGATGAAATACCCTGACAGTACAATTCCTCAGCAGTTTACGATCCAGTTGGATAACTGGAACTTTGATATTGAAAAACAATCGCCGGTAAATGCGCTTGGTCTGGTAGCCTGGAATCCACAACTGCCCGCAGTGATAGGGATGGTTTTGGATGACGGCGTGGCCGCGAAAGTGGGCTTGCAGGCCGGTGATAAAGTGTTGCGGATTAATGGTGATACGGTTTCAGATTGGTTGGCAATGGTTGAAGTGGTCCAGGCCTCGCCGGGGGTGAGGCTGGTATTTCAGCTTGAGCGTGCAGGTCAGCAGCTGTTGTTGGATATTTATCCGGAAAGCCGTGAAATAGAAGGTCGCACGGTTGGCTATATCGGTGCAGGCGTTGCTCAGGTTGAATGGCCGCCAGAGCAGAAGCGAGAGATTAGCTTTGGGTTCTTCGAGTCCTTTTCAAAGGCGCTGGATAAAACCTGGCAGATGATTTCACTGATTCTGGACTCTCTCTGGAAAATGCTGGAAGGCGTGATTTCAGTAAAAAACTTGAGTGGTCCGATTACCATTGCTAAAGTGGCCGGTGCTTCCGCAGAGTCAGGTATGGAAGCATTTGTTGGTTTTCTTGCATATCTGAGTATCAGCCTTGGGGTGTTGAACCTGTTGCCGATACCGATGCTTGATGGCGGGCATTTGTTGTATTACACGATTGAACTGTTGCGAGGCAAGCCGGTTAGCGAACGTGTTCAGATGGTTGGGCTTCGCCTAGGCATGGCTGTTCTCTTTACACTGATGACCGTAGCGATCGTAAACGACGTAATGCGACTTTAACTGGGCCGGGATGGGTCCGTAATACCAATCTATAGATAAAGAAGTACTTCATGAAACAAGGATACAGGCTTCTCGCCGCGGTTATCATTTTTCTGGCCAGCACCGTTAGTAGTGCAGAAGGCTCCTTTGAAGTAACAGATATTCGTCTTGAAGGGCTCCAGCGAGTCGCTCCGGGTCTGGTATTTCGGCACTTTCCGATCAGTAATGGCGAGCAGGTTGATGAACAGCGTTTATCAGCCGCTGTGCGCAAGTTGTTTGCGGCCGGTTACTTTGAGGATGTAAAGGTCGCGCGTGAAAACGGTATTCTGATACTTAAATTGCGCGAGCGTCCGTCTATTGCTTTGATTCGACTCGATGGTAATAAGGCGTTAAAGAAAGAAGCGTTACTGGAAGGTCTGAAGCAGACAGGGCTGAAAGAAGGTGACGTATTTAAGCGTGCGACGCTTGAACAGATTAAACAGGATCTGGTGCGGATCTATGCTTCGCAGGGGCGCTATGGTGCTCAGGTCGATGCTGAGGTAGAGAAACTGCCCGGGAATCGTGTTGCCGTCAATATTGATATTAAAGAGGGCAAGGTTGCCACGATTGAGCATATCAATGTTGTTGGGAATGAGCTTTTTGATGATGAAAAGCTGCGCGATCTGTTTGAACTGAAGTTACCTGGATTCTGGTCCTTCTATACCAATGACGATCGTTACGCCCGTGAAAAGTTATCCGGTGATTTGGAACGTCTGCGTAGCTTTTACATGGATCAGGGCTACATTAATTTCTCTGTAGACTCGACCCAGGTCTCTATTACCCCAGACCGTAAAAATGTATATATCACCGTCAATATCACTGAAGGTGAGAAGTTCAGTATTCGCTCGGTCAATCTTGCGGGTGAGATGGTCGTACCTGAGGAAGAACTTCAAAAGGTATTAACAGTCACAGAGGGTGATACCTTCTCGCGTAAAGCGATGATCAAGTCTCAAGGTGCGCTGAGCCGCAAATTGGGTGACTCTGGATATATGTTTGCCAACGTTGCGCCGTCACCTGAGGTGCATGACGATAATACGGTGACACTCAACTACTTCCTCGACCCGGGTAAGCGTACGTATGTGCGTCGTATCGTAATTCGAGGGAATACCCGGACAGCGGATGAAGTATTGCGCCGTGAAATGCGGCAAATGGAGGCGGGTCTGGCTTCCAATGAGGACATCGAAAATTCTAAGAAGCGTTTAGAGCGTACCGGATACTTCTCAGCGGTAAATGTTGAAACAATTCCTGTGCCAGGAACGTCTGATCAGGTTGACCTGGAATATACGGTTGTTGAGCAGCAGTCAGGCTCCTTCTCTGCCAGTGTTGGTTTCTCGCAAGGATCTGGTCTGATTTTGGGATTGAATGTTCAGCAGGATAACTTCCTGGGAACCGGGCGTAAGATTGCCTTTGGTATTTCAAACTCTGATACCACCACTGAGTACAAATTTAGCAGCAATGACCCGTACTATACCGTTGATGGCGTGAGCCGTGGTTACAACGTGTACTACCGGGAACGTAACTTTGATGAAAACAATGTGAGCTCCTACGAAACCGATGAAATCGGTGCGGGGGTTAAGTTCGGTTATCCAATTGATGAATATCAGCGACTGTCATTTGGCGCAAATATCGAACAGATCAGCCTGAAAACCAACACGACGACCCCACAGGAAATTATCGATTTCATCGCGGATGAAGGAAATGACTATCTGGGATTGGTCGTGAATCTGGGGTGGAGTGACAACCATCTGAACCGTGGTATTTTCCCAACCAACGGTTATTCGCAAAATGCGTCCCTGGAGCTGGGTTTACCCGGCAGTGATCTGACGTACTACCGTGCACGTTACTCTCTCAAACTGTATGAACCGCTCACTGAATCTGAGCGCTGGGTTGCTAAAGCCTGGACCCGCTTGGGTTATGCTGGTGACTTGGGATCCAATGAGTATCCGTTCTTTAAACATTTCTATGCGGGTGGCTTGCGGTCAGTCCGGGGTTTCGAGTCCAACTCACTGGGACCTAAAGATACGCCGCGTAACGGTGCTACAGCCGACCCGTTTGGCGGGAATATATTACTAACAGGTGGTGTTGAGTTGATCTTCCCAACACCTTTTGCAGAAGGGAACAGCACACGTTCATCGCTCTTTCTGGATGCAGGTAACGTATTTGATACAAGTTGTGGTGCAACCTCTACCAACTGTGTAGAAGGGATCGAGTTTGATGAAATTCGTGCATCAGTCGGTTTTGGATTCAGCTGGATTACCCCGATGGGGCCACTGACCTTTGTGCTGGCTAAACCTCTTAACGAACAAACCGGTGATGAAACGGAGTTCTTCCAGTTCGCGCTTGGCCAAACCTTTTAAGGAGCAGGTATGAAACTGTTTAAAGCGGCAGCATTTTTGTTGCTAACGGCTGCTAGCAGCCAGGCAATGGCAGAAAAAGTTGCTGTATTAGGGATTCAGCAGGCGGTATTAGCGTCTGAGGCGGCAAAGCAGTTTGATACAAAACTGAAGGCAGAGTTTGCTGATGAGCAGTCTCAGCTGGTTGACTTGGAAAAGCAGGCGAAAGCTGCCAAGGATAAGTTTGACGCAAACCGCGACCTGGCATCACCTGAGCAATTGAAGCAGTTACACAATCAGTTCAAGAAGGTGTTTGCTGAATACCAACGCCGTGGCAAAGAACTTCAACAAAAAAATATGCAGCGTCAGCAGGTTTTCTTGGGTGAGATGAAGCCTAAACTTGATGTCGTGCTCAAGCAGTTAATCAAAAGCGAAGGGTATGACGTGA
>JAGSHA010000210.1 GCA_023954795.1 Oceanospirillaceae bacterium
TACTCATTGTGATTACGGCTAAACGCGGGGAAGCGCAGGTCATAGCAGATCTGCGGCATAATTCGCCATCCCTTGTACTCAACCAAAACACGCTCACGACCGGCCTCGTAATGGTTATGCTCCCCCCCCATACGGAACAAGTGACGTTTGTCGTAGACTGCCTGCTCTCCGTTGGGTTGTGTGAAGAAACAGCGGTTACGGTAGTGATCACCTACCTGAGTGACCACACTGCCAACAATCGCCGCATCCAGATGTTCAGCCTGCTGCTTTAACCAGTGTGCGGTTTCACCATCAATAGGTTCAGCCAGTGTTTCCGGCGCCATGGTAAAGCCCGTGGTGAACATTTCTGGCAGCACGATCAGGTCGGTTGTACCTTTCAGTTCAGCAAAGATCTGCTCAAACTGCGTGCGATTCGCTTCGGGTTGCTGCCAAACCAGATCCGCCTGTATCAGCGTGACTCTCAGATCTTGCATAGTTTCTCCGCGGCCGCGTGCAAGGTGTCATCACTTTTCGCAAAACAGAAACGTACCAGACGGGTCTCCATCGGCGCTTCGCTGAAGACCGAGATAGGAATGGCCGCCACGCCAGCTTCTTCGATCAACCAGCGGCAGAACTCGGTATCCGGCAGATCACTGATGGCACTGTAATCCATTAACTGAAAGTAAGTCCCTGAGGTTTTGACACAGCTAAAACGACTGCCTTCCATCAGCTGACAAAACAGATCCCGCTTCTGCTGGTAAAACGCAGGGAGTTCTTCGTAATGTTCTGGCATCTCATTCATCATATCGGCCAGCGCCAGCTGAACCGGGGTAACGGTACTGAACGTCAGGTACTGATGAACTTTACGCAGTTCTGTACTCAATACGGCTGGAGCAATGCAATAGCCAACTTTCCAGCCGGTGGTGTGATAGGTCTTACCAAAGGACGAAACCACAAAGCTACGGGCAGACAACTCAGGATGACGTAACACACTCTGATGGGGTAACCCATCAAAGCTGATATGTTCATACACTTCATCTGACAGGATCAGAATGTCTGTGTCACGGACGATCTCAGCGAGCTGTTCCAGATCATCAGCACTCAGCACAGCTCCGGTTGGATTGTGCGGTGAGTTAATCACAATCATTCGGGTGCGCGAATTGATCGCCGCTTTCAGTGCGCTCCAATCAATCGAGAATGTCGGTGGATTCAGAGCCAGATGGATCGCTTTACCACCGTTGAGCTGAATAGCGGGCTCGTAACTGTCGTACGCCGGATCAAACACAATCACTTCATCACCGGCTTGCACAACGGCCGCAATTGCCGCAAACAGCGCTTCGGTTGCCCCTGAGGTCACCGTCACTTCGCTCTCAGCACAGGTCACACGACCATAGATACGTTCGACCTTGTCTGCGATAGCGGTGCGTAAAGCGGGAATTCCGGTCATCGGTGCATATTGATTAGCACCGTTTTCGATGTAATGGGCCACCCGTTTACGTAGATATTCGGGACCGTCAAAATCGGGAAAACCCTGCGAAAGATTGATCGCGCCAGCGTCATTGGCAAGCTGCGACATCACGGAGAAAATCGTCGTGCCAACCTGTGGCAGTTTACTGTCAGGAAAGTGCATAGTTCTTGGCTCAGTCAGGCGGTTAAGAGGCAGCGAAGCGCTGCCTGCCCATACTAAACCATTTCGCTCATCAGGTGAGAGAGCCAGAGGCGCAGTGTGGTCTGCTACCTCAAAAGATAATCAGGTGTAATATTCCGCGCAGTAAAATACCTGCGATACCTGCAATAACGGCAACACGGACGACTTCATTAACGCGTGACCCTGCGGCAGCCAACACAGCAACACCCACAATATCTAATGGATTGGTGACAAAGCCCACCATACGATTCAACTCATTGGCGCTAATCAGCCCTTGCTCCATAAGGTCCAGCGTAATCCCCATAAATGCCGTCCCCCCGGCAATATACTTAGTGACCAGGGGTAATACAGCGGCTTCTGGCAAACCTAAGAGCACCATCAGTGGTGATAGCAGATCACTGACCAGATCAATCACACCGGTTACCCGCAATACATTCACCAAGAAGATCGCCAACATCAACATCGGCAACATCGCTAAGGTGATTCTCATTCCTTCCTGACCGCCATCAGACAAGATCTGAATGACTGATTTGCGTTCACGGGTCTCAGGATAGGTTGGCTCAAGCTCCGGCTCTTCACCGTTCTTTCCCGGCGACAACACATAATAAGCGAGGGAGGCAGAGAACAAGCCACCGATCAATGATGTCGCGATCGCAACCGGCATATCCAGTCCCACAGCCATCATCGGAAACACAACGTTTGCCTGAGACATAGGTAGCAACATGGCAAAAGTCGCGGCTATCTTGCGTCGCGCCATACCGTTGCTATGCATCAGGCTCAAGGTCGCGACCGGTGCAGAAAAACTCACAAACAGCATTTTCAGAAGAGCAAACACACCCAGGCCAGGGACACCGAACACTTTCACTAACGGAGCCAACGCGCGCGCCAAAATAGCCAACATACCTTTGGTATCCAGCAGCTTCATCAGCGCCAACATCACAACCATGATTGGCATAAGGATGTAGAGCGTCATATCAATGGCTGAGCGTCCCGACGCTAAGATCACTTCAACGATCTGTTCCACCAACCTTTCTCCCCAGCGTAAATTGGCGAATTTTAACGACATTTCCCTGCAAAAGCTCGGAACTTTGGCCGTACACAGTCTCTATATCACAACTGGTATTACCAATAAATAATGAGATTATTAATCTCAGTTTAGCGTTGACTTACGTTATCAATGTCTTTTAATCTAAAAAAGATCTCAATACTGAGACCACAGGTATCAAAATAACAATTCAGCCTGCCTGCATAGGGCAAGCACTTAAACCTGATGAGGTTCGTTCAATGCGCAACATGTCTGCGAAAGTAAAAACGACACTGTCGGCTACAGTACTTGGCACTCTGATTACCGCTGCAACGGTCTCCACCGCGACAGCCGAAGAGAAAATCCGCTGGAAAGTACAGGCCGTATTTGGCACCCACCTGCCAGCCCTGGGAGATCCGATCAATCTGGTCAGCGAGCAAATCAAAGCAGCCAGTGGCGGTGATATTCAATTTAAAGTCTACGAGCCGGGCAAGATCGTACCGCCGTTCGGCATCACCGAAGCGATCAAGAACAAGCAGCTCTCCGCCGGGTATACCTGGCTGGGCTACGATCAAGGCAAGGTTCCCGCTGCGGCCCTTCTGGCAGCAGTCCCTTTTGGCATGGAACCATGGGAATACGCAGCATGGTGGTACGACGGTGAAGGCCAAAAGCTAGCTGAGGATCTCTACGCCAAACACAATGTTCATCCCGTTCTCTGTTCAGTGATCGGTCCTGAAACAGCCGGTTGGTTCAAAGAGGAAATCACCTCAATCGATGACTTCAAGGGGCTAAAAATCCGCTTTGCAGGTCTCGGTGGTAAGGTCCTGCAAGAGGCTGGTGCGTCAGTCACCGTTATCCCGGGCGGTGAAATATTCCCGGCACTTGAGAAAGGCGCAATTGACGCCAGTGAATTCTCCATGCCTGCCATCGATCAAAAGATGGGCTTCCACAAAATCGCCAAAAACAACTACTTTCCGGGCTGGCATCAGACATTCACGGCTTCCCATCTAGTCATCAACAACGACGTTTGGAAATCACTCTCTGATGACAAACGTGCTCTGATTGACATGGCCTGCACCGCCGGTACTTTCCGTGCACTGACTCGCGGGGAAGCACTGCAGGGCAAAATCATCGCAGGTTTCCCGGATAAAGGCGTCACTGCCCGCAAGTTGAATCCGGAACTACTGAAAGAACTGAAAGCGATCACCGATACTGTGATGACCGAACAGGCGAAGAAAGACGAAGACTTCGCCAAGATCTATGCCTCGCAGCAAGCCTTCATGAAGGAATACAAAAACTGGAAACGCCTGGCTTATCTGCCACGTGACTTCTGATCTCTGAAAATCCACGTATGTCACTAACCTGAGCTTCCAGAGGTTGCTCAGGTCTTCTTTAGGCTTTTGTATTTTCTGGAGAACAGGATGAATCACACTGCCCCCTATACGCAGTCTGCGAAGTCCGCTGAAACGCGGACCTTCGATGAGCATCCGCACATTGAGCTGGACCAGATCGCACACCATACGGCGTTACCGGAAACTCGCCTTTCCCGCTTTGTCGACGGTCTTATCAACTGCATCTGCGACCAGATCATCTGGGTCTGGGTGGTGCTGATGGCAACCATCATGCTCAACGTAGTGATGCGTTACGTGCTGGGTGAAGGCCGTATCGAGTTTGAAGAATTGCAATGGCACCTCTACGCCATCGGCTGGATGTTCGGACTCTCCTACTGCTTTGTTGCCGACGACCACGTGCGCGTTGATCTGATCCACGACCATATGAGCCTGCGGGTTCAGGGGTGGGTCGAGCTGTTTGGCATCCTCTTTCTACTGGTGCCGTTTATTACCCTGGTGCTCTGGTATGCCGTGCCATTCATTCTCTATTCGTGGCAGCTGGGTGAAGTATCCGAAGCACCGGGCGGTCTGCCCTATCGCTGGCTGATCAAGTCGGTGCTGTTCATCGGTTTCGCCCTGCTGGCGCTGGCAACGCTTTCTCGCCTGTCCCGCGTATGCGCGCTGCTGCTCATGAAAAAGGAGACTTGAGATGGAGATTAATGAAATTCTCGCCATCGCTATGTTTGGCAGTTTTATTACGCTGCTGTTTACCGGTTTCCCCGTCGCCTGGGTACTGGGCGGTGTAGCACTGATCTTTTCCGCGCTGTCGATTGCACTGGATAGCTGGGCCGATACCTGGATCGGCATCGACTGGCAATATGCGTCCATCGTGGTGCCACGTATGTGGGACACCATGACCAACTGGGTGCTGGTAGCCCTGCCGATGTTTGTCTTTATGGGTCTGATGCTGGACCGTTCCGGCATCGCCGAGGACCTGATGTCCAATCTGGTACGCCTATTTGGCCGTATCCGCGGCGGGCTTGCCGTGACCGTGACCTTCGTCGGTCTGCTGCTGGCTGCCTCTACCGGTATTATCGGTGCATCCGTGGTACTGCTGGCGCTGTTGGGTGTACCGCTGATGCTGAAACAGGGTTACAGCAAGGAGCTTGCCTGCGGCACTGTCTGTTCTACCGGCACGCTGGGCATTCTGATTCCACCGAGCATTATGCTGGTGATGATGGGAGATCGTCTCGGTATCTCCGTGGGCGACTTGTTCCTTGGTGCACTTTTCCCCGGCCTGATGCTGGGCGGGTTATACATCGCCTATATTCTCGGCGTAGGTTTCCTGCGTCCAGGTATGGCGCCCGCTCCGAAGGATGCTGAACCTGTCGGGCTGGGTTTGATCCTGAATGTTTTCATGGCAGTACTGGCCCCCGCTGGCCTGATTCTCGCCGTGCTGGGTTCAATCTTTGCCGGTATTGCCACGCCCACCGAAGCCTCCGGCGTCGGTGCCTTTGGAGCCACCCTGCTCGCGTTCTGGAAAAAACGCCTCAACTTGCAGGTGCTGAAAGAGGTGTGCAGCGAAACCACCAAAACCACCGCCTTCATCTTTGCCCTGCTGTTGGGCGCCACCGCCTTTTCGCTGATTTTGCGCGGCTTGGGTGGCGATGAGCTGATTGAAAACGCCCTCACCGGTCTGCCGTTCGGGCCGACGGTGATCGTATTGATCATTCTGGCGTGCACTTTTGTGCTGGGTTTTTTCCTCGACTGGATTGAGATCACCCTGATCATCCTTCCACTGGTTGCCCCGGTGGTCAGCAACCTGGGGTTCGACCTGGTGTGGTTCACCATCCTATTTGCCGTCTGCCTGCAGACCTCATTTCTGACACCACCGGTGGGATTCGCCCTCTTCTATATGAAAGGTGTCGCCCCCGAAGGCGTAACCGTGGGCACCATCTACCGCGGCGTCCTTCCCTTTATCGTGATCCAGCTGATCGGCCTGTCCATCGTTTTCTACTGGCAGGGCATCGTCACCTGGTTACCAAGTATCGCCTACGGGCA
>JAGSHA010000489.1 GCA_023954795.1 Oceanospirillaceae bacterium
CACCGAAGTGTCATCTTGCGTACGAATTGCTCGACTGACGTTGCTGCGCCGGCCTTTATGTAGATGCTTGGTAATACGGTAGCCGGGCAGAGTCGACATTAAAAGTTACTCCAGCTCACCGGCAAACATATAACCCGCCCCATGGGCCGTAAGTATAAAGTGCGGATCGGCGGGATTATCGCGTAGCTTTCTTCGCAAGCGGCCGACTAAGACATCAACCGATCGGTCATTGGGTGTCCATTCACGGTCGTGGATAGCATCCATCAGTTGATCCCGTGACAAGACTTGTCCGGGGTGCGCGATCAATGCATGGAGTAGCTTAAACTCGCCTTCAGGCAAACGCTCACTGGTTTCATCTGACGCCGTCAGAAGACGTTTGCTGCCATCCAATGACCAGCCTTCAAAGTTCCATACCGCGACCTGGCGGGCGTTTTCCCGTGGGTCTTTATCCTGACTGCGTACGCGCCACAGCAAATTCTTAGCCCGTACCAGCAGTTCACGCGGGTTAAAGGGTTTAGTGACGTAATCGTCAGCGCCCAGCTCTAATCCGACAATACGGTCAATTTCATCACCCTTACTGGTGACCAGAATAATACCCACGCGAGACGCAGCTCGTAGCTCCCGTGTCAGTGTCAGGCCGTCTTTGCCGGGCAGATTAATATCCAGCAGCACTAGATCTACATTGTCATTTTCTACCCGTTTGACGAGATCGTCAGCTTGTTCTGTCTCACTGATCCGGTAACCCTCACGTTCAAAGTAGCTGACAAGGAGGGAGCGGGAGGCAAAGTCATCTTCAACAATTAAGATGTGGGCATTGGTTGGGCTGTCTGGAACCATAGTGACTGATCCAAAATTGAATAAGCGTTACATAAACCTAAGCGAAACATCCGATTTCTGTCTAAGATGCCCGCTATCAGTACTTATATTTACTCCGTGGTTTCCAGAATATCAAACAAAACAATGGCTTATTTTACAATTTTGATGGCCTGTTACATTTTGATACATCTGCCTACATCTTCGAACAAAAGCGCGGAATTTTATTTACACCATGCGGTTACTTTGGATAGCACACCAGTTGGGCCTGCATCAGCGGGTCAGGCTCAACATATCGCTTTCAGTACTGTGCTGTAGCGGTTACCGGTGCGAATCTAGAATCACGAACTATTAAGGAGTGATGGCCTTGAATAATAACAAGACAACGCGCGCACTTCTGGGAACTGGTGCACTAGCCCTTGCGGGTTTAGTGACGATGCCAGCTCAGGCTGCGGATGCAGAGAGCATCATTCGCGATCGCTGTTTGTCGTGTCATACCGAAACGGGAGAATCGGCAACCCCGTTCTCACGTATCAGCGAACAGCGAAAAACACCTGAAGGCTGGATGATGACCATTAGCCGCATGCAGCAGCAACGCGGCTTGGTGATCTCTCCGGAAGAGAAGCGCACGCTGGTGAAATATCTGGCGGATACGCAGGGTCTGGCACCGTCAGAAACAGACGGTGTGCGATACCTACTGGAGAAGGAACCGAACGTAGTTGAGTCTTTTGATCAACTGGTACAGGAAACCTGTGTTCGTTGTCATTCCGGTGCACGTGTCGCGCTGCAGCGTCGTACAGAAGATGAATGGAAGCACCTGATCCATTTCCATATGGGACAGCAGCCAACCGCTGAATTCCATGCCGGAGCACGAGATCGCGCATGGTTCGATATTGCGCTTACCAATGTGGCACCTAAGCTGGCGAAAGATTACCCGTTCAACAGTGATGCCTGGAACAACTGGCAGAAAGTGAATAAAAAATCACTGAACGGTAGCTGGGCCATGACTGGGTTTATGCCGGGTAAAGGCACCTTTGACGCAACACTGCGGGTCAGCAAAACCGCAGCGGATAACTACACCGTTGCGCTTGAAGGTCAGTATGCCGATGGCACACCTCTGAAGGGTGAGGGTCGTGCGATTGTTTATGCCGGTTATGAATGGCGTGCAAGCCTGACCATTGACGGCGTTAAAGTACGCCAGGTTCTGGCGGCATCCGCGGATGGTTCCGCGCTGGAAGGCCGTATGTTTGAGCGTGATGACGAAATCATTGGTGGCAGCGTTAAAGCCGTCAAAGGCAACGTTATTACTGCGGTCACTCCATCGTATATCAAGCAGGG
>JAGSHA010000096.1 GCA_023954795.1 Oceanospirillaceae bacterium
AACGGCGGGTCCAGCGTCATCAGGGCATCACTATCAGCGTTTCTGACAAGCTCCATAGAGTTCTTATCGGCATCATTGAAGAATCCGCCAGCGTAGATCATCAGATCCGGATCACTTTCACCTTCAAATGGATTCTCGCTGAACAGATCCATCAACTTATGTTGCAAACCGTTCATACCACGCAAGATCTGCAAATGGGTTCGACAGGTATCACCGTCTATCGATAGGCGCTGAGCTTCTTCTTTATTCAACATGCCGGCCGGCGCGATGATCGGGCATTTATTGATGTGGATCTGTTTCAGCGCAATACGCGGATCATCGTCAGACAGCGACTCCCGCTTGGTATACATCAGTCTATTCAACTCTTCTACCGAGAGTTCCATCAACGGCGTAGGGTCGAAACGCAGATCCCACGCCAGAACAGCATTTTTATTCGTCGGATGTGTACCGATAGGCGCAATAACCGCCAGGTTACCGAACTCCACCGGATAACGTGACGACACATGAAGCACGGGCTTCATGCTCACCACATCCAGCTTATTCTGAATCGCCTGTTTGCTGCGGTTACCCACAACAAACTCATACAGCTTGGGCTGCTTCTCGCGTACCAGCTTAGCCATCTCGATGGTCGCTGTAACGTCGGAGAGCGCATCATGGGCGGCGCCATGGTCAATCCCATTCGCTTTGGTCAGATCCTCCAGACGCAAGCTCGGGCTGCCGTCATCGTACGTCGGCCAGTTAATGCCATCCGGGCGCAACGCACGGGTCAGGCGTAACATATCGATGATATCCCAGCGCGAACAGCCGTTTTGCCATTCCCGCGCATAGGGGTCATAAAAGTTGCGATAAAGCGTATTACGGGTCACTTCGTCGTCGAAACGAATACTATTGTAACCCACACCACAGGTACCCGGCTTTGCCAGTTCAGCATGGATTTCACGGATAAAGTCAGCTTCGCATAAGCCTTCTTCCAACGCTTTCTGCGGTGTAATTCCGGTAATCAGACACGCATCAGGATGAGGTAACAGATCGTCAGAGGGACGACAGTAAAACATCACCGGCTCACCGATCACGTTCAAGTCCGCATCAGTGCGAATCCCGGCAAACTGCATAGGACGGTCGCGCCTCGGGTCTGCACCAGAGGTCTCATAGTCGTGCCAGAAAAAAGTCAGCTTCGCACTCACAGGTAAATATCCTTTTGGGGTATGGAACTGGTAATCACAGAGGATATAATACCTCACAGTTCATGGAGGGATCATCCGTATGTTGCACGACCAAGACATAAGCAAAGCTTGTCCTTGTAACTCAGGCAAACCCTTCCGCTTTTGCTGCGAGCCTGCTATTGAAGGCCATAAACCCGCAGCAACAGCTGAAGCGTTGATGCGCTCACGTTATACCGCGTTCTCTTTAGGCGCTGTTGATTATTTGATTGGCACAACTGCCCCTGAGAACCGCAACCCTGAAGATGCGGAAATCCTCACCGAACAGGTGAAATGTACCAATTGGATTGGTTTAGAAATTCTAGCCACTCAACAGGGAGAAAAGGGTGACGCTACCGGCATGGTAGAGTTTGAAGCACGCTTTGAAGCCGATGAGCAAAGCGGAGTACTACGCGAGCACTCCAATTTCCGCTGCGACAACAATCAGTGGTATTACGTCGACGGAGACGTCGAAGTCAGCATCAAATAGACTCCGCCCGCTATATCCGACCTGCTCAAAACACGGGCAGGTCAACGCTCACGGGCTGACATGCCGGTTACGCTGAAATTCGCGATCAAGCGCCTTTTTCATCATTTCATAATAATTGAATGTCAAGCCTGTTCCTGTGACTTTTCTGCGCTAGAATAGCCTCCCCCAGTTGCTCTGTGTGAACGACTGACTAGTTTGTGATTTCGGGATCGGGATTGAATGTTGTTCAAATTTTTTAAACCCAAGTGGCAAAATCAAAAACCTGAAGTACGCCTGCGGGCTATTGAAGAGATAGGCCATGACACCCCGGACTCAAGTGCCGTTCTTGAGCAACTGGCACAATCCGATCCGGACCAGAACGTCCGACAAGCAGCGACATCTCGCCTGAATAATCTCTCATTGCTGGTCAAGATCAGTCAGCATGAGCAGAATGAGCAGATTCAACGCTCGGCGCGTGACCGAATCTGCTGCCTTATTGTTGACCAGCACAGTGCCCCTATTGAAGATCGCCTCAGCGCGTTAATCACGTTGGATTCATCCAATTTATTGACGCATATTGTGCTCAAGGCAACCGATCAGACCTTGCAGCAATCGGCTTTGGAAAGAATCTCCGATCAGGATGCGCTCGCCACCGTGATCCGGACCTGTGCGCTGGCACAACTGCGCCGTCAGGCAGCCGAAAAAATGACCGATCAGCCGCTGATAGAGTCGCTGATTAAAGAAACACTGGGCCGGGACAAAAGCGTCAGCCGCATCTTTCGCAACAAATTATCTGAGCTGCAGCAGGCTGAACAGGTCACACAGGCCCTGCAACTACGATGCGAAGAACTGTCAGCCTCAATCAATCAGTTGGCAAGCGGTGAGTATTTCCCTCAATACGGCGCAAAATTACAGGCGCTGACGACAGAGTGGGAAAAAGTATCAGCCTCTGCAACATCAGAAGTTCATACTGCTGCATCCTCTGCCCTTCTCGTTGCAAACGAACGCCTTGAAACGATAAAAGCTCAGAAACTTGCCGCACAGCAAGCCCAAGCGTTAGCTGCAGCCCAAGACAAAGAACGCAGCTCAATGATTGATGGTCTCCGCTCTGAAGCCGCCAGCCTGATTCAAAACGCGGCTCAGAACGGTCTTCCTGAACCAGTCAATCACGAGCCGATCGAATTGTTGGCGGCACAATGGGCAAACATGGAAAATGTGCCCGCCGACCAGCAGAAGCGGTTTGATCAGGAACACAAACGCTGTTTACATCTGTTCAACTCAATCGCAGAGATCGTAAATCAAGCAGACACCATTCAGACACTGGCCCTACAAGCCGCTGAAACAGATACCCTACCTGAAGGTGATCTGGAAAAGCGTGCGAAACAGTGTCGCGCAACAATTAAGTCTATCGCATGGCCATCCGCAGAAAATAAAGCAGCGGCGTTACGCACTCTGGAAAACAGTCGCCGCGCTTTCGACCAGCAACTCAAGCTGCTGCAACAACAGTGTCAGTCCGAGTTCAGTGCGTTTGAGGATGCGCTGAAACAATTGGAAACCGCTATTGAAGAAGGTCAGAGTAAAAATGCTGACCGACGTTTCAAGCACGCTGAACAGGCACTGCAGAAACTGGGACGTTCATGTCCACGCAATCTGGAACGCCGCTTTCGCCTATTGACTGCCCGTGTTCAGGAGATGCAGGAATGGCGTGGTTACGCTGTCAGTCCTAAAAAAGAAGCCCTCTGCGCAGAAATGGAAGCGCTGGTTGGGAATGGCATGGAACCACAGCAGCTGGCGAACAAAATTCGTGATCTGCAGCAGCAGTGGAAGCTGCTCGACTCGACCGATTCCGTGCATTCACATCGTATATGGAAGCGCTTCAAGCAGGCAGCAGATGAAGCCTATAAACCTTGCGAAGTGTTCTTCAATTCCCAGAAAGATGTCCGTGAAAAGAATCTGCATAGCCGCCAGAAACTATGCGACCAGCTACACGCGTATCTGGAAGGCATAAACTGGGATGATGTTAACTGGAAAGAGCTGGATGGTCTGCTGAAGCAGGCTAAACGGGAATGGCGCGAGCATAGCCCGGTTGATCGCAGCCCCGGCAAAAAGGTACAGACGCTGTTTAATGCCCGCCTGGCCGAACTGGAAGGTCCGCTGAAAGCCTATCGACAAGAAAACGGTGAGTTGAAGCGCCGCTTGATCGACGATGTTAAGGCACTGCTGGAACAGGACGATCTCAGTACCGCGACCGACGATGTGAAAGAGATTCAGGTGATCTGGAAGGAAACCGGTCCAACATTCCGCAATAAGGAACAGCAGCTGTGGCAACAGTTCCGCGAACTCTGTAACGACGTCTTTGACCGTTATCATCAGAACCGCCGGGATCAGTCCGAACTGAAATCCAGTGTGACATTAGAGATCGATAGCCTCTCTCTGGAGATGGAAAACGCTCAGTCACCTTTCTGTGGACTGCATCGTTTAAACGAACTGTTGGAGTTTGCAGAGCAGACCTACGATGATGTTGAACATCAACTGACCGACCAATCAGCTCAGCGCTTCCAAGCCGTCTATCTGGAGCTAAAAGCACTTCAGCAAGCATTGCAGTCGATGCAGGATGATGAGGTCAAAGCATTACAACGTAAAGCGGTACTCTGTGAGCAGTTGGAAATTGCACTCCTGGAAGGCGATTACGAAGAAACACTCACGGCGGTCTATGACAGCTGGCAGGATGATAGTCACCTGCCTACGCTGACTAAACACAATATCGATGCCCGATTCCAAGCCCTGTGCGCACTTGCGGAACAGTCCGGTGATGCACTGAAAGACTGCCTGACCGAGCAGGATGCTTACCTGCGTCAGCTTTGCATTCGTCTGGAGATCGCTCTGGGTCAGCCATCACCGGTCGAAGACCAGGCACTGCGTATGGAATACCAGATGCAACGCTTGCAACAAGCGCTGGCACAACAGGAAGAAGCCTTGAACCTGAAGGCCGTCAAAGCACTACGATGTGAATGGCTATGCGTACCGTTTAGCAGCCACTACCCTGCCCTTACACAACGTTTTGAGCACTTGATTAACAGCCTGCTCTGATCTGGAAAGATGGTGTTTATTTCGTATGAACACCAAAAGCTCTATATCTCAGCCAATAAAAAACCCGCCTAAGCGGGTTTTTTATTGGCTTGCAACTAATCAGATGATTAGTGCATATGCAGACCACCGTTGATGGACATATCCGCACCCGTGATGTAACCGGAATCCAGCTCTGCCAGGAAGGTAACCATACGACCGATCTCTTCTGGTGTACCGAAACGACCCACTGGGATAGTTTTGCAGATCTTAGCCTGAACTTCTTCAGCGATCTTAGCAACCATTGGAGTCATTACGTAACCCGGAGAGACTGTGTTTACAGTCACGCCTTTAGCTGCAACTTCCTGCGCCAGGGCTTTGGTGAAGCCATGAATACCTGCTTTAGCGGCGGAGTAGTTACACTGACCAAACTGGCCTTTCTGTGCGTTTACGGAGGAAATATTAATGATACGACCCCAACCCTTTTCAATCATAGGGTTGATAACCAAACGGGTCATGTGGAACATGGAGTCTAAGTTAGCACTCATCACTTCATCCCACTGTTCCCAGCTCATCTTCTTAAACTGACCATCACGCGTGATGCCCGCATTGTTAATCAGTACGTCTACGCTGCCACCGGCAACCTCTTCAACCGTTGCGATACACTGAGCGCAAGATTCCGCGCTCGTTACATCACCGTATGCAACTTTGATATCGAAACCCGCTTCCTTCTGCTCTGCCTGCCATGCTTTGGCCTTATCGTGATTACCACCACTGTTATAACCAGCAACTACAGTAAAGCCGGCATCAGCCAACGTACGACAGATATAGGTACCCAGACCACCAGTACCACCTGTTACAAGAGCAATCTTCTGACTCATACTCACATCCCCTTTTAGTATATTATCGTGAGTTTATTGTGCTTTTTAATTCTTATTCTTTGTCGATGTCCCTGACTTACTAACGATCATAATATCAGCTCGTACAATAAATAATATGACTTTCGTTGAATAATAATGTCACACATTAGTCGGGTTATATGAAGGCCCTATGACAGAGTCATTGGATATAAGCTAAGAAGAAACTCTAAACAGAAAGGTTTACGCAGGCTTATCGGCAAGACGTTTCAGGTGGCGACGCATCCAAAACCATGCGGTCAATGCCGTCAGTGCATTCGCAATAACCAGCCCACCAAACATCCCCTGCAAACCGAAGAAGTAACTGCCCAGCCAGCCGAGGGGAACGTAGAAGATGAAGAGGCGTGTAATGCTGATACGCATCGCTCTCAACGGCTGATGCAGCGCATTAAAGCTAGACGCAGTCAGAAAGGTTGCCGCCTGAAAACCAAAGCCTACAGGGACAATCAGGATCCAGATACCGATCCATTCCTGCACATCAACATTATCGCTAAACAGCGCTGCGACACTGCCAG
Source organism: Oceanospirillaceae bacterium (assembly GCA_023954795.1). GTDB lineage: Bacteria > Pseudomonadota > Gammaproteobacteria > Pseudomonadales > Balneatricaceae > Pontibacterium. The sequence continues at coordinate 6,167 of JAGSHA010000096.1, forward strand.
CCCCCAAACACAAGCCAAGGTAAAGTACCGTCTGCCAGATCAGCGCAAAGCGAATGGCAATGCGGTATGCACGAATGACACGCTCAGTTTGACCCGCACCAAAATTCTGACTGATAAACGGCGGCAATGTCATCGACAATGCCAGACAAGCAAGCAATGACAAAGATTCGAGGCGATTACCCACACCGAAGGCCGCAACAGCCTCGGCACCATAAGTCGCCACTAATGCAGTCAGTACACCGTTCGCAATCGGGGTCATCATATTGGACAGTGCGGCGGGCAAACCGATCTTCATCACCGAACGCCAATGTTGCCAGATACGCTGTATATGCAGCGGCTGCAGGATGATTAGCCCACGGCGGTGATAAAGAATATGCAGCACCAGGAAAAAGGTTATTCCCCAGGCGATCACACTCGCAATAGCAGCCCCCTGCACACCTAATGCAGGAATCGGCCCCCAGCCAAAAATCAGTAGAGGATCGAGCAGCATGTTCATCGCCGATGAAAACGCCATAATTTTTGCAGGCGTTTTGGTATCACCGCTGGCGCGCATACAACTGTTGCCGACCATATTGACGACCAAAAATACCGAACCCCAGAACCACACCGACATATAGGTATTAATGTAAGGCAGAAGCGCCTCAGAGGCCCCCATAGCGCGGAACAGCGGTTCAATGATCAACTGACATACTAAGGCAATGACCAGCGTCAGGAGCGCTGTACTAAGGAGATTATCGGATGATAGCGAGCTGGCCTTATGATGATCGCCAGAACCGATCAAACGGGCTAATGTTGCCGATGTACCAATACCCAAACCTATCGCCAGGCTGGTAATCGAAAACGTGACCGGAAACGTGAACCCCAATGCCGCCAGCGGTTCAGTGCCCAACTTAGATACGAAGTAAATATCCGCCAGGTTAAACAACATCAGGCTAACAATACCCATCATCATAGGCACGGTCATACGAACTAATGTGGGCTGAATATCATCACGGATCAGATCGGGTTTGGCTGACATAGAGGGTCCGGGTCGAAATGAGATCCCCGCTATTCACTCTTTCCGGGGGATAAGTGCTGCTAATCCTAACCTGTATCCTTCTATGCGCAAGCAGTATTCACGAAACTCAGTGTTTACCTCACACGAACAGGCACTCCCCACGAAAAAAGCCCGGACAAGTCCGGGCTGAGGGGGAGCTACTAGTACACTTTTATCGATTAACGGCCGGAAGCACGCAAGTTCTGAACGGTGAATTTCTTCGCCGGATTCAGCTTAGGATCAACCTGACCTTTAAACTGACCTGTCGTACAGTGGTTGGCCTGCATATCAACCATGGAAAACGCATCATCAATTGCCACACCGGTACCTTTGTTACGCGGCAGGTGGAAATCAGGGTGCGCCTGACCAATCAACCAACTCTTCCACATATCGCCTTTACGGTCGTAGGTGATGTTACGTGGAATGGTGAAGGTCTGAGCATCCATGAAGTGCTGACGCTTGCTGATTGGATGGTTAGGATCAATTGGATCAGATTCTACGACATACACCTTACGCAGCTGCCAGGTAATATTCGGGAAACAACCGCCTTTACCACCAAACGCCACTACCTGATAACCTTCGTCATCTTTGTGGGTTTCAGCATCCAGTTCCATATCGTTGTGGTTATACATCGGCAACAGCATGGTCTTGGTGCCTTTGAAGGACCAGTTCATATCACTGATACGACCGTTATAGCCCTCAAAATCCTCGATCATGATGTCGGACCCCAGGAACGCGTCCGTCACCTGACCGGTGGACAGACGACGTACACGACGCTGGAAGCCCAGATACAGATACGCATTATCACGCTTGAGATCGTCTTCATAACGCTGGATCAGCAACTGCGTGTTTTTCACATCAAACGGCTCCAGTACCTGCACGTAGATACCACGGAACAGGTTGGATGGGTTTGGTGTCAGCGCCGGATAGGGCTCCTGAGACGTACGATGCGTAAAGTTCAGGAAGTGGAAGTTAAACTTAATCGTACGCTCAACTTTACCGCTATCCATGTTGCGATACTTCCAGTAGAACGGATAGATCGCAGCAGAATCGCCCCAGTTGTAGCCATACTTAAAGTTCCACGCCAGCTTTTCACCTGCGCGAGGATCATCCATTGAAGGTTCCTGCGGGAACGGACGCCCCGCGACAGAACCGCTGATCTCACCGATTTTCTCGCCCAGCTTTACATCACCGGAGTACTTACTGGTTGCATCAACGTAAGTCTGGTTCAGGTCAAAAGAGGTCGTTTCGCCTACTTTAATCTCGTAGTCGCCGCTTTTGATAAAGCGATACATAGCCGGGTCCAAAAATTCCTTAACGGACTCAACATTAGCGCTGCTGATGACCATACCTGGAGCAACACCTTCTGCTTTCGGCGCACCGTTCGCATATGGATAGAATGACTGCTTAACTACATCTTCAGAAAGCTGTGCAGCTTGGGCAGACATTGCAAAAGCGCCACTGATTGCGACAGAGATAAGTGCTTTTTTAAACATCATCATTACCTTTTATTATTTTCAGATGCGCTTAGAAGCGATACTGAACTGTGAGCTGATACTCATCTTCTTCATTAGCCATACCCAGGATGCCGGTTTTAAAGCGTCCGGTTGGCTCAAATCCACTCAGACCGGCTGATCCGGACATGCCACCTGCATGCTCCGGTGCACCGGTATACGCGGTGAATGGGTTGTATGGGTTACATGAACGGCAGTCGTCTGCGGATTTCGCACCCGGACCGAACTTGATGTTGGCACCGGCCGTGACTTTCCAGTTGTCATCGATCAGCCATTCCACGGAAGGCGCCGCCACCGAGTTACCGGCACGGAAGTCATGCGCCATGATGATCTGCGGGCTCAGGCGGTCGTTCATCCACCACCCTTTCACCAGCAGCGTACCGATGTTGTTCTGGCTCCATTGCGCAAAACCACGGGTCCCTAAGCTGACTTTCTCGCTGCGGTGATCCAGCAGGTTTTCACCAAAGATCTGTGCAGAGAACAGGAAGGCACGGTTGCGGTTCAGGAATGGGATAAAGACGTTTTTATCCGCACCCACCACGTAACGGAACACGTCCGATTCGGAGTACAGGTCCTGACTCATCGTATCGGCGAACTCTTCACCTTTGGTGTAGGCCGCTTCCACACGGAACACGGTGTCGAGAGACTCCGCGTAGTAGTCGAGGGAACCGCCGATCAGGTTGACGCGTGGGAACACCATATCAAACGCGATCAGGTACGGGGTCGGACCGATATCGCCTTTCACAAACGGGTTCTCGCTGTTATCCACCGTGGTACCACCGCGCAGGGACGGCATCTGGGAACGGTAGGTCAGCGCGTTCAGGGAGAATGTCAGGTCGTTGTACACACCTTCCAGTTTCACACCCAGCTGGGTGTCGTTGAGACTCCACGCGGGCAGGTCCACA
>JAGSHA010000043.1 GCA_023954795.1 Oceanospirillaceae bacterium
GATATTCAGATGCGCCATTAACTTCAGGCGCAGTACCAGTGCCGAGGCGATGCGATGCTCTTTCATCACATGTTCGTGCAACATACCGTCTACACGCTGTCGGACGCGAAGTACGGTTTCATCCGGTTCGATATGAATATCCGACGCACCAATCTGCACCGCATCTTCAAACAGACTTTTGAGCAGCTTAACAACCGGTACGTCTTTCTCGTCGTTGGCGGTCATCTGGGCCAGATCGAACGCGTCTTCGGCGATCTCATCACTCAGCTGATCCGCCAATACCTCAATATCACTGGTACGTCGATACACCAGATCCAGCGACTGCAGCAACTGGGATTCCGATACCACAGCAACATCAACCGGTTTTGGCAGCAAACGCTGCAACTCGTCGAAGGCGAAGATATCCATCGGATCGCTCATGCCCACAACAAAGGAATCACTGTCTTCCTTCAGTACAATTGAGCGAAAACGACGGGCATGGGTTTCAGACAGGCGCAGTACGTCCTGTTGATTAAATGAGTAGTGGGCCAGATCCACCATCGGGATCTTCAGCTGCTTAGACAGAAACTCCAGAAAATTTTTCTCTTCCACCAGTCCCATCGTGACCAGTGTTTTACCTAATTTCTGACGTGTCTTTTTCTGCTGGGCGAGCGCCTCCATGAGCTGAGGCTCTGTCAGCACGCCTTCTTGAACCAGCATATCGCCGATACGTAATTTGGGTGCAGCCATGTTGTGCCGTACCTCCTACCGCTCAGCCAGCTGTTTAAGCCGCTGAGTTACAAAACGCTTAAGATTGTCATCCAGATTTGGCACCTGCAGGCTGCTTTCATAAGCCTTGCGAGATTCATCCATGCGGGTCGCTAGCTCCAATGAGTAACCTAACCCCACCCAGAGACGTGCCTGTCTGCTATCGTACTTCAGCAGTTGATAATATACGTTAACGGCATCTTCTGCCCGCCCTTGCTGCTGCAATGCTGCAGCCCGGATCTCATGATACTCCCCATCCAGTTTAATTGCAGGCGGGGCACTTTCCATCAGGTTAACGGCCGCTGCGCTATCACCTTTTGCCAGTAATACACGCGCTTTCACTTTTTTCAGCCCCGAATCCAGCGGCAGCACCGCCAGACCTTCATCCACCAGCGTCTCTGACTGATCATGCTCACCTGCCGCCAGATAGATCCCCGCCAGCAGTGCACGACTTTCAGAGGAAGCCGGTGCCTGCTCGAGCTGTTTCTGTAACAGCGCCTGCGCCGTTGAAACCTTGTTTTTCTGCAACAGCTTACGCGCTTTCGCAACCGCCTGATCGTCTGTTAAAACTTGAGTTGTTTTCTGAAATACCGGCTTCGTTGCAGGCTTGCTCTGAGCAACTACCTTCGCATTGGTCTGCGGCGTTATTGCTTTCGGTTTGGCAGATGTAGGGGGTTTCGCGGTCTGCGGCTTTTTCGTCTTATTGTCTGCGACGGAAACGTTCGCTGGACGACCGGTTGTGCTGGATACAGACGAGGAGGTTTTCACTCTCTTAGTTTCAGCGATACGAGCCTCAGTACTGGCAGCGCCCGACACGACTTCACTCCGACTCGGTCGTATGGACTTCGAAACGGACGTCGGCGGCGATGACAGCTGCTGCTTCGCCAACAGCACTTGCACGCGGATTTGATGCTCTGAGTCTCGTATCAGAGAAAAGCGCGCGTCACGGCTGGCTTTTAGATCCAGTAACAGCTGATCTTGCGCCGACATCAGATTGAACTCGCTGATCACCTCAGATGAGGGTAGCGGCAGAGTATTATCTAACCGTGCATTCGGTAGCGCTATCACCACCGACTGACGGGTTTGATTCAACAGCTGAATATCCGGCCGTGCATTAAACTGCATCACCAGTTCGCCACCTGCAGATGTTGGTAACCAACGCACCTGACTAATCACCAACCTCTGTGTCACAAGGGCGGGCTCAGGCTGAGGATTAACAACCACAACCTCTGGCGCTGATGGCTGGACAGCCAATGCTGTATGAGAGGCTACGTGCTTCTGCGCGGGCAGGCTATCCTGTGAGCGCTGCTGCCATAGCTGCCACGCGAGTAAAGCAAATCCCAGGATCAAAGCCACCAGCACAATCAACAAAGGCCAGGAGCGCTTTTGCGGTCGCCTGGCAGAACCGGAATGACTCACACTACGAACAGAATCGTCGGACAACGGCGATTGTCCGCCTTGTCCCCGTTTTTCTAAGTCTCGCAGCATGTCATTCACCAGGCTCATGGCAGCAACCCCAGCACCGTCACCGTCCAGGTTATTGCTGCCACAGTAATCACTGCAGCAACGGCTGGCAGCCACTGCTTAATCTGGGAAGACGCCGGCAAATCGGCACCTTCTGTGTCAGCAATGGCCCGATAGGCATACGTGGCAGATACCCGGTCGTCACCTTTACCAAAAGCAGCCAACAGTGCTTTATGGGCCAGAATATTCACCAACCTTGGTACACCATCCGATGCTTGCGCTATCGCGGCACAGGTTTCGTGATCAAATGGCGGCATCCCGCTATAACCCGCGGTTTCCATCCGCCAGTTAATATATCCACGAACCTCATCCTCATCTAACTTCTTCAGGCAATGGCTATAGGTGATACGCTGTTTGAGTTGGCGCAAGCTGTATTGGTCCAGCTTTTTGTCCAGTTCTGGCTGGCCAAACAACACCACCTGAAACAGTTTTTCAGACTCGGTTTCAAGGTTAGTAAGCAGGCGTAGCGCTTCGATCGTTTCATCGGGCATGGCTTGTACTTCATCCACCAGTAAAACCACGCGCTGGCCCCGGTGGGCGTATTCGATCAGGCGCTCGGTTAATGACTGTAACAGGTCATGATTCGACTTTTCCTGCGCATAGATGCCTAATTCAGATGCAACGGCGCAACGAAACTCATCCGGGCTTAAGTAAGAATTGGGGATAAAAACGGTAACGTAATGGTTATCATCCAGCGTGTTGAGCAGCTTACGGCACAACAACGTCTTACCGGTACCAACCTCACCCACCACTTTGATAAACCCGTCGCCACTGTGAAGCGCGACCAGCATCAGATTTAGTGCTTCCTGATGGCTGGCCAAATTCAGAAAAAAGCGGGTATTGGGTGTTAATGTGAACGGCAGCTCGCGCAAGCCAAAGTGCTCAGCATACATTCACTGTCTCTCAATTCACTTCACGCTATCAGCGCGAAGACGCTCAAACGATTGCAAGCTACGCTCCAGCTCTTTCTGCCAGCTGTCGTTGTTTGCCAACACCGGACGCAGAAGAATCACCAGCTCGGTTTTGGAACCCACCGAGCGCCGCTGCTTGAACAGATTACCAACACCGGGGATATCACCCAATAAAGGCGTGCTCTCATTCTGATCACTGTTCTCAGATTTCATCAAACCGCCAATGACAATAACCTGACCGCTATCAGCACGCACAATGCTGTCGGATTCACGAATGGAGCTAAACGCAAGAGGGATCGAGAAGTCATCGCTACCGACATTAATTTGCTTCTGCTGATCTTCAACCTCAGACACGGTTGGATGAATATGCAGGACAATCTCACCCTTTCCACTAATCTGTGGTGTCACATCAAGCGCAATACCCGAGAAGAAAGGGGTCAGCTCAACACTCGGCGTGGTGGTCGTCGAGGTACCGGTAGTGGTTGTGGTTTCAACAGCCGTGACGAAAAACTCATCCGTACCGACTTTGATCACGGCTTTCTGGTTATTCACGGTTGATACACGTGGGCTGGACAATACCTGAACATCGCCCTGGCGTCCCAGTAACTCAATCACCGCGGTAAAGTCATTTAAGGCAAAGGTTGAGCGGAATATCCCGCCCAAACCATCGGCGGTAATTGACGATGCGACCTGATTCAGCGTGATCGTCTTCCCAGCACTCGGCTCACCCAGTGTTGCCCAGTTTACGCCTGCCTGGAACTTATCACTCAGTGTGATTTCCAGAATCTTGGCTTCGATGACAACCTGACGGTGAAGTGTTAGCTCGGCTCGTTCCAGATATTCACGCACTGTCGCCAGCTCACTCGGTAACGCCCGGACGATAATCATGCCGGTCTGAGGCGTTACCACAACCCGACGCCCATCACCTGAAATAAGCGCATCCAGCGTTTGCTTCAGGTTCACCCAGAAATTAGCCGATGTTTTGGTACTGATCCGCGTACCCACAAGCGTAGAGGATGAACCGGAACTACTGCTGTCGGACGAACTATCACTGCTCGATGAGCTGGAGTCAGATGCGGAGTCGCGCACTGAGCCGGCACTGACCTGCGTATCAGAGACACCTTCACGCTGGACATCCAGATAATTCAGCTGAAACATTTCGGTCTGTAGTTTGGCGGGAACCACCTGATAGAGCTTACCTTCTCGACGATACTCGTATCCGTATACCTTACGCATCGCCTGCATCACCTCTTCTACGGTGACGTTCTTCAACTTCAGGCTAACCGCCCCTTCGATGTCTCTATGCACAATCATGTTGTAGTCAGTACCTTGTACCAACCCCATGAAAAAGTCGTGCGCACTGAGACCATCAGCAATCACGTCAAAGCGCTCTTCGCTGGCTTTGCCCAATGTCTGTATATCCAGCGGCGGCACAATCGGAGGGGGCAGCAGTTGAGGTGCGGTATCCGCCGCAACTTCAGCGTCCTTTTTTTGTTCGTTGATCGCCTGCTCCAGTACCGCGATGCTCTCATCGGTTACAGCAGTATCGTTCATCGAATCAAGTGAGGAACAACCCGATAAGGTGACTCCGGCGCTCAGCGCCAACACACTCAATAATCGCTTCATGGTCAGTTCCGTTTCCTGTCACTTAGTTCTTTCTTGAATCCCGTCTGCTTATTAATCAGCAATGTCCGGCTTTGATTGCCCACCTGCAAACGTACCCCGTCTGGCGTAATCGTCAGTACACGGGCACCATCCACCCGGCTTCCCGGAACAACCTGCTGACCGTTAACAACGGCAACCCGTCGCTTTTCACCCACCATCAGGTAGCTGAGAGTAAAGTGCCGTTTTGCCACTGGGGTCGCTTTTACCACAGCTTTATACGCTGTTGGGCGAGTAGGGTCACCCGGGAGTTCATTGGCGGAGACTTGCATACTCAGCACAGCCAACCCCGCTAGAATCATATTACGCACCAAGCCAACTCTCCTCTGTGCTGAGTGTATGAACACGCAAGCGGATGGTTGCATTCGGATATTTATCCGCGGTGTACTCCAGACGATCCCAGAAGAACCCCTGATGTAATGCTTCAATACTTTGCAAATAACGATACAGGGCTTCGTAACTGCCCTGTAACTGCATTTCAAACGGATGGATATAGATAACCGCTTCCTGCATTGCTTTTTCCCGAGCCCGTACCTCCGCATCAGCGGTTAGGCGCCGAGGAGCAACCTGAGCTTCAGTACCCTCTGTTTCCTTATTGAGCACCAATGGCTCCACCGGGAGACTATAGGCCTCTATCAGCTTCAGATCCTTTTCAGGCCCTAGCACAGAATGTAATAACCCCAGCATCTGCTCCGGACCGACTAAATTACGGGCAAAACGATCAACATCTGAGTTAATGACATCCAGTCGGTTCACCAACGCTTTAAGGTCTCGATGCGCCTTGGCATTGGGATCAGGCAAGTCAGCATCCTGCAACATTCTCAGCATTTTCTCTTGCGCCCGCACTGAATGTTCCAGTGACGCAATCTGGCCGTCAACGCCTTGCATACGGTCTAGCGCCGGTTCCAGCACCATCACAAATGACAACATCAACGGCAAAACACTGGCGGTAAAAAAGAGTAGCAAACGCTCACGCTTAGTCAGCTTTTCCCAAGCTTCATCGACGGTACTCCACGCCTTATTACTCACCATCGCCTCCGCCTGTCACATAAGCCAGTACTTTAAACCGGTGATCTTTGACCTCTTTCGCAACAGAAAAGTCAGCAATGCGGATCGAGCGAAATGCGGCAGTTTCACCCAAGTCACGCAGCAATAAAGGAACGTCATTAGCCTCTCGGGAAAGGCCATTTAACTGCACCTGACTCTGCGCTAGATTCAGATCAAACTGTGTAATCCAAACACCACGGCGACTCGCCGCTGCCAACCCGTACAAATAGGGAGAAAACCCCTGATTGGATACACCCGGCTGCATTTGATTCAGCATTTCCGACAACTCTTGTTTCTCAGCAATACGTTCACGGATTCGCTTCTGTTCCTGAATCAGGGCCGGATCGGGCTTAAGGTCTTTACGCTGTTTCTCCAGCATCTTAATCTGATCAGGCAGACCATCATTTTTAGCCTTCAACGCATTCAGCTTTGCCACCTGAGCATCAGCATATTGAGTCACCCCCCAAGATGCGAAGGCCGCAATCAATGTGACCAACACAACCATCATAATGACCGACGGTAATGACCAGATACTCCGTGCAGCAGCAACTTTGGGGGTGTAAAGGTTGATTTGCTGTTTCATTTTGCGGTACTTCCCTGACCGGATAGAGGGCCACGACATGCGGCCGCTACCGCCAACAGACAGCGCTGCTGAGTTTCAACATCCAGTGTTTTTTCCGCACTGACCACATCCACCAGGTCTAACGACTGAACTTCCAGAGGCAAATTACTACGCAGCTCGGTCATCAAAGCGGTTTCACCGACCTGAATCGGCAGGACAAGTAGTTTTACACAGGGAGACTTGCCGACCTGGCTTTCGTAATAATCCAGTGACCGTTGCAGCTCCAGCACCGCTGAGCTCGCAGACTGATGTGGATTCAAATCGGCGTGTTGCACGTCATAAGATAACGTACGCGTAAAATAAATGGCTTCTTGTGAGAGCAGACTCACGCTGCTAGATGGCGATCCCAGATGAAATAACACCAGGCCGGCTTCTTCATCAGCCAGCGTCTTCGTGATATTCAGCATCGCCAGTTCCGGTATATCGACCACCGCAGGGGCTAACCCCAGTTCTTCAATCCAGGAAGCCAACCGCTCCGTCTGCGACTTTTCAGCCACCACCGCATACACCATCCGGGAGCGGCCCCGGTAAGCATCTTCCGGCAACTCGATATAATCAATCGTCGAGTTTTCGATATCAAAGCCAACCAGATCCTTCACTCGCCAGCGCAAAGCATCCGCCATCTCCTCGTCAGGTACATCAGGTGCATCCACCAACAACAATTGGTAAGCGCCCTGATCCAACAACCCCACGGTTTGAGAGCCCGTCAGCCCTAACGCATCAATACGATCACGTAATAACTTAATATCGGTAAACGGAGAGGGGGTTTCGATGAATTCACACACGGTCAACACAGGGTTTTTACCACTGCTGACATGCGCCAATGCGACACCGCCATCGACCAGTGCCAAAGCCGTTAACCCTTTTACCCGCCCCTTTTTTTTCAGGAAAGGAAAGTTAGCTGCAATCTGCTTTACATCCATCTAGCGACCGCCTGAAGAATTCTTGTATGCACCCTAATCTACCGATCTTTACACCCGTTCAGCAAGTACAACAAACAAGTGTTTTGATTCTTATCGGCCATGCCCGGGAAAGTTTGATGATTTAGGAGGTTATCAGCACGAATGGTATCGGTTTACACGCAAGATTCAGGCTATTTAGAGAATCAACTCACACTCAGAAGCCCCTTTCTATACCGGTTTGAATATCACCCCCACCTGCGCATGTAAAAAAACATAAAAAACCCATCTTTTCCATTGACAGGATTCGACCAAACCTTTTTAATACGCACCCACGTTACGACGTTGCCCAGATAGCTCAGTCGGTAGAGCAGGGGATTGAAAATCCCCGTGTCCGTGGTTCGATTCCGCGTCTGGGCACCACTTTAAAGCCTCGCTAGTTCTTTTATAGAATGCGGGGCTTTTTTGTTTTTGTCGCCTGCAATACAAACCCGCTCCCTTATTACCAGCAATCCCCTGTAACTCAGACCTCTCACTTCTTACGCTTATATACTGATGTGCTTAACCGAGAATCTACTACTGTCACAGTAATGATCTATCCAGCACCGATCACTGACCGCTATATCCCGTCTAAAAATCGTATCCTGAGACATCCAGATCGGATACAATGCTCACAATATATACAACAGACAACCCACAATATGCACGTGGTCTGACTACTTCATATCTCTGGTGATAATCACTTACTGGCAGTACAGCACCCAGTGTCAGTGAAGCAAAGGCATATGACAGGGACGATTAGACACCCATGGATATTTGATACTTATAAAACATATATAATTATTCACTATGCTAAAAAAACCATTAAAAGCCTTATCATTTTTATGCGTGACATTCCTTGGAATTATTTTGCTGCTAATGACTACATTTAAATGGATTAATATTCCAACCAGTTCATTTATGATCACGCACAATATTAAGCATGCTTTTAATAATAAGAAGGAAGCGGCAAAGTTTGAGTGGATCGATATTGAGGATATCCCTCTCAATATACAACTCGCCGTTATTGCCTCCGAAGATCAAAAATTTCCATCGCATTATGGCGTCGACTTTCAGGCAACATTCGAGGCAGTGACCAATGCTATTCAGGGAAAAAAATCCCGAGGCGGGAGCACCATTACTCAGCAGGTCGTCAAAAACCTGTTTCTTTGGGAAGGCAGAAGTTATGTACGAAAAGCGCTTGAGATCCCGTTAGCGATGCTCCTTGAGCTATTCTGGGATAAACGTCGAATTCTAGAGGTCTACCTGAATGTTGCCCAATTTGGCGTCTCAGACTACGGCATTAAGCGAGGCAGTATCTATCAGCTAAACAAACCAATCCAGCATATAAACCGCTACGACGCGGCGCTGTTGGCCGCAGTTTTACCCGCACCATCTCAATTTAAAGCGCTTTACCCCAGCCGTCGACTGGCCGCAAAACAAGCGAATATACTGCGCCAATTAAGAAGAATTGATCATAGTAAATACCTTGCAGCCCTTAAATAAAATACGACCATTCCAATATTAACTGGATAGGGAATTGGTCTGCATTTCAATTATTTTTCCGATATTCATTGGCGACGATAAACACCTCAACATCCAGCCCCTTAAGAGAACCTTCGTCATACCATACAGCACCTATATGCTCAAAATGCGGTAGTATGAGTATTCATACACTGTACTGAGCACTCAATAGGGACTGGTATGCAACACCTCTCAGAGATCCTCAATATCGACGCGGACAACCAACACCTGCTGGAGTTGCTGTCTAACCTCTGTCAGGGATCAATTGCAATCGATGCGCAATGCCGCATTGCCTGGATCAGCGAACAATATTGCCACCTGATGGGGATATCGGCTGACGCCAATCTTATAGGTCAGAATATTGAAGCCGTATTGCCAACAACGCAGATGCCCAGGGTGGTGAAAAGCGGCAAACCGGTATTTGTAGATCTGATGTCCATCAACGGTCGCTGGTGCCTGGTCACCCGATTGCCTCTGAAGAACGCCAACAAAGAGATCATGGGCGCATTAGGTTTCGTGTTTTACGACGACCTGGATAGCTTACAGCCGCTGTTTGATAAATTCGCTCGTCTTCGCCGCCAGTTTGAATCAGAAAACCTGATCCGCCCGTCCAAATACGCGCTGGATGATCTATTGGGTGAATCAGAACCCATGCGCCTGCTAAAACGCCAGGCCCTGCGCGCCGCTCAGCTGGACACCACACTGTTGTTATTAGGTGAAACAGGTACGGGGAAGGAATTACTGGCGCAAGGTATTCACCACGCATCACCCCGCCGCCACGGCCCATTTGTTGGCATTAACATGGGCGCGCTGCCTGAGTCCCTGGTGGAAGCGGAACTGTTTGGCACAGCGCCCGGAGCTTATACCGGTGCGGACCGTAAAGGGCGCCAGGGGAAAATTCAGCTCGCGAATGGCGGGACTCTCTTCCTTGACGAAATCGCTGAAATGCCGCTGCCGATGCAAAGCAAGTTGCTGCGGGTGCTGCAGGAGCGTGAGGTCGAAGCATTGGGCTCCAACCGTCTGGAAAAAGTGGATGTGAGAGTGATCGCTGCTACAGCCAAAGACCTCCGTGCACTGGTCGATAGCGGCGAATTCAGGGCAGACCTCTACTTCCGCCTTAACGTCCTACCCATGCGTTTACCTCCCCTAAGGGAGCGCAACAGCGATGTCTTAATGCTCAGTGAGACCCTACTTCCACAAATTCAAAAGGACACTCAACTGCCTGAGCTATCCCTTTCAGCCGCCGCCCAGGCATGGCTGCTTTCCTATCCCTGGCCTGGGAACGTACGGGAATTACGTAACCGCCTGGAACGCGCCTGCGTGATGGCCGAAGGTCAGCAGATCGAACCTGCCGATCTGGGGGCACTAGACGATCTGCCCTCTGAAACCTCAATCTCGCCTCCCCGGACACCAGAAAGCCTGAATGATCACCGCTTACAGGCCGAACGTATCGCTCTGGAGCAAGCCTTGATTCAATCCGGAGGCAATAAATCGGCCGCTGCACGCAACCTGGGTATCTCTCGCGCTACATTTTATGAACGCCTGAAACGCTGTAATCAGCAATAAGCTTTACTTAATCCTGACGATGTCCGGGTAGCAATACAGTAACCATACACAACTGAATGATATCTCATACACATTAATAGCCAGTCTAAATTTGCCATTGCCGGAAACCTAGATAACTCTTTGTTTTACATGATCTAAACGTTTTTTGGTTCGACCTTTGCTTAGGTAACGCTATCCAAAATAAAAAAAACAGATGGGCGAGAGTATGAGCGACTACATCCTTTCTGCTGCGGCTGCGGCACAACTGATCCCCGACGGCAGCACCGTGGTGACCGCCGGCTTTATTGGTATAGGGTTTGCCGAGCATCTGGCCAAAGCTATTGAACAACGCTTTCTGAAAGAAGGCCATCCACGTGGCTTATCGCTAGTGTATGCCGCAGGACAAGGCGATGGACAGATGAAGGGGCTCAATCATTTCGGCCATGAAGGACTGATCCAGCGGGTTGTAGGCGGCCATTGGGGCTTAGCCCCCACACTCGGCAAGTTAGCCCTGGATAACAAAATCGAAGCCTATAACCTTCCTCAAGGCGTCATCTGCCATCTGTTCCGCGATATCGCTGCCGGTAAAAAAGGTACCGTGACCCATGTCGGCCTCAACACCTTTGTAGATCCGAGATATGAAGGCGGAAAAATCAACGATATTTCGCATGAAAACCTCGTCGAGCGGATCGAAATCATGGGTGAGGAACAACTGTTCTACAAAGGCTTTTCCATCGATATTGCTCTATTACGCGGCACAACCGCCGATCACAAAGGCAATATATCAATGGAGCGTGAAGCATTGCCCCTAGAGGCACTCGCCATTGCCCAAGCCGTGAGAAACAGCGGTGGTAAAGTGATTGTGCAGGTAGAACGGATCACCGATCAACATCAGCTGACACCTGACCGGGTGCGCATCCCCGGTATTTTGGTAGACCATGTTGTAGTGTCATCTGCCGAAGATCATCTGCAAACCTTCTCGGAACCGTTTAATCCCGCCTACTGTGGGGATATCCGCGTCTCTGAAAACAGTACGAGCAGCATGCCGCTCGATGCTCGCAAGGTCATTGGCCGTCGAGCTCTGATGGAGCTGCGTAAAGGTTCTGTGGTTAATCTGGGCATTGGAATGCCCGAAGCCGTAGCTCAAATCGCCGCCGAAGAGGGACGCCTGAGCGAGTTTACCCTGACAGTGGAACCCGGAGGCATTGGTGGTCAACCCGCCAGCGGACTAAGCTTTGGGGCGGTAACAAATGCTCATGCGATCATAGATCAGCCCGCACAATTCGATTTTTACGACGGTGGCGGTCTGGATCAGGCTTTTTTAGGGCTTGCTGAAACATGCCCGGAAGGACACGTAAATGTCAGTCGTTTTGGCAACAAGCTGGCAGGCGCAGGCGGCTTCATCAATATTACCCAGAATACGGGTGACCTCTATTTCCTCGGCACCTTCACCTCAGGTCGCCAGACGTTAGAAATTGAAGAGCACAACCTAAAGATTATTAGCAACGGAGCTATTCGAAAATTCCGCCAAACCGTCCAACAGATTACCTTTAACGGAGAAGCCGCAATACGCAACGGACAGTCCGTTATGTTTATTACCGAGCGAGCCGTTTTCCGACTGATTCCAGAAGGTTTAAAGCTCATTGAAATTGCGCCAGGGGTAGACCTGCAAAAGGATATTCTTGATCAGATGGATTTCAGGCCCATCATCGATGATGACCTGGATATGATGGATCCACGCCTGTTTCACGACGGTCCCATGAATCTGGATCACCGCGGTAGCATGCCCATCAAGCACATGCGCAATCTGTTCCGCAACATGATACAAGCGCAGGACGGACATTTGGACACGCATACTGTTCTTGCATCCCCGGCAGCTTAAGCTGTTGGTTTCAGGCCTTGAGATCTGACATCAAGGCCTTTCTCCGTGCCCAAATCTGGTCGTGCGTTGGTCATTTTTTGCGTCGGGTACGGAGCCTTTTACGACTCCTTTCGAATTGAGACGATAAATCTCTGATTGTTCAGGACAGCGAACATACGCTGCGTAGCCTCTCTCCTGATGCCCCTCTTCTATCAGGACATAATATTGTCGCCGGCATCTACATATACAAGATTACCCGTCATTCTCTGGCCCAAATCGCTGATAAGAAACGCCACTAAGTTACCCACATCTTCAGGTGTCGCCAATTGATGAAGCGGAGAACGCGCAATAGACTGCTCCATCAGCTGATCAAACTGATCAATGCCCGAAGCCGCTCGGGTGGGCATAGGGCCAGGTGAAATCGAGTGTACGCGAATATTTTTCTCGCCTAACTCCGCCGCCAGATAGCGGGTAGAGCTTTCCAGTGCTGCCTTGATCGGTCCCATCATGTTGTAATGGTCTACGACCTTCTCAGCACCGTAGTAACTCATGGTGACTAAGGTCCCACCGTCTTTCATCAAACCCTCGGCCCGTTTAGCCATTCGGATGAAGGAGTGGCAAGAGATATCCATCGCCTTACAAAAGCCCTCAGATGTACTATCCGTCAATCGACCATGCAGCTCCTCCAAAGGAGACCACGCAACGGAATGAACGACAAAATCAAGTTTGCCCCACGTGCGCTCGATCGCCTGAAACAACTCATCCATTTCAGCTTCAGAGCTCACGTCTAATGGCAAAATGAGCTCCGCCCCTAAGCGATCAGCTAACGGCCCCATGTACTGCAGTGATTTCTCATTCATATACGTCACACACAGGTCAGCGCCTAGCTCTTTCAACGCTTGAGCACAGCCATAGGCGATGCTTTTGTCGTTCGCAATACCAACAACCAGGCCTTTACGGCCTTCCAGAGACAGCTTATTACTCATTGCAAATACCTGTAAGGAGAGTGTTTTGTAACCCGAGCCTAGAGGGGCTCTATTACAGCGCAGTTAACGCATACGCAGCATAATGAAGAAAACATATGAACATGCAGGTATAGCGGCACATACGAAGATAGCATTAGGAAAATTTAGCGATCTTTTTTGCGAACGCACAAATATAAAAAGACACAGACAAAAACGTGCGCAATATGACATCTGCAATCGTTGTAATCGATGCTGCGGCGGTTTCAGCAGCACAGAAGATCGTATTCGACACCTTGTGGGGGCTGTTGTAACTGATCGATAGGCTGATCATACGACCTTTTGTAGGGTCGTCTTTAGGCGACCGGCGTTTCGAAGAAGCGCGGACAGATCCCGCATGAAATCAGTGAAGTGTCAGAAGGCACGCTGGCGCCTGCCTGGTCGCCTGAAGACGACCCTACAAGGGGTGTGAGTGTGCAGTGAAGTCTGAGGGATAGCCGCATACCCCGACCCACAGGGCTTTGATCACTCCCTTGAGGGCACATTGGAGCTTAAGTATCGGGCACAGGCGTGATTGATTCTGGCCCACAACGAAAAAACCCCAGCTGCATCGCAACCGGGGTTCTCTCTCATACCACAAGGGTA
>JAGSHA010000223.1 GCA_023954795.1 Oceanospirillaceae bacterium
ACCGAGATCAAAGCCGTGATGGAGGCGGGAGAACGCTTTGTCTTCAACTGGAAAACCGAAGGTGGTGCGGTGAACTTTGATATGCACGGCGAGCCGCCCAACGCCAAGCGTAACGAATTCACCAGCTATTGGTTTGCCCGCAACCGGCATCAGGCCAGTGGTTCATTTACCGCACCGTTTAAAGGCACCCACGGCTGGTATTGGCGTAACCGAGGCAATAAACCGGTGAAAGTCACAGTGTCCCTAAGTGGATTTTTCCGGGATGTTTATATGCCTTAATCAGGTTCATATTGAGAGACTAGCTTAAAGGCGGCGGGACGCATCCGTGACACGCCGCCTTTAAGTCAAATACTTCAGATACGCTCCGGTGTACGCATCAGTACTACGTTATCCACCTCTTCAACCAAGCAATACTGAACAAGTGCGTCGAAGTAGAGTGGCTTGGAATAGTAATACCCCTGAATCTCTTCACACCCTTCCTGCACAAGAAAATCCAACTGCCCCTGATGTTCCACACCTTCTGCAGTCAACTCCAGGCCAAAGCTTTTTGCCAGACTGATAATCGCACGGGCAATGGCTACGCTGTTGCGATCATTGGGAAGCCCATCGACGAAGGCCTTGTCGATCTTAAGCCGTGTTACCGGTAGCTTCTGCAAATAACTCATGGCTGAGTATCCGGTGCCAAAATCATCGATCGCCAGGCCAATTCCCATCTGTCGGAACTGCTTTAGGGTTTCTACTGCTTCATTGATGTTGGTCGCAATATAGCTTTCAGTAATCTCCAGTTCCAGATGCTGTGGCTTAATCCCAGTACAATGAAGAACGTTCAAAAGCTTTGGCAGCAAGTGACCATGGCTGAGCTGAACATTAGAAACGTTTACACTTATATGCTTCAGCCCAATTCCCATTTCTTCCAAACGCTGAAAATCTTTACAGGCCTGTTCCAGAACCCACTCTCCGATTGGAATAATCAGCCCCAGCTCTTCAGCTAGAGGAATGAAGTCAGCGGGTGAAACTAACCCTAATTCAGGGCTTTCCCAGCGTATCAACGCTTCTACCGACACAATGCTCCCACTCACTGTAGAAACTTTGGGCTGATAGCAGAGACGGAACTGATCACCGCTATTAATTGCCAGCTTCAACGCATGTGACATGTCCGTGCGTTTCTTCATTTGCGCCGACAGATCATCAGAGAAGAAGCTGTAGTTATTGCGACCACTCTCTTTGGCTTTGTACATGGCCAAGTCAGCGCACTTAAGTAAAGAAACCTTATCTTGTCCATCCAGTGGGTAGATGGCGATACCGATACTTGCAGAGATACTTATCTCCTGGCCACTCACCTCAAACGGCAAACTAAACAGGTTCAGGTATTGCTCTGCCACAGATTCCAACTCGTCCAGCTTATCAACCTGTTCCACAAGAATATTGAACTCATCACCTCCAATCCGTGCAAGTGTATGATCAGCAGAAGCATTCAAGTACAAACGAGTCGCCACCTGCGTCAAGAGCTCATCACCAATATGATGACCCTGTGTATCATTGACCTGTTTAAACTGATCTAAATCGATGAAGAACATAGCCAATTTTTTATTTTTGATCACTGCATTTTCCAAAGCAGCGTCTAGACGCTCCCCCCAGAAGCGGCGGTTGGGTAGCTGTGTCAGCACGTCATGATTAGACAGATATTCCAGCTCCTGCTTAGAACTCTGTAGAGACGTCTCACGCTCCCGAACCGTTTGTGCCAACTGGTTGATGCTATTTGATACTGTTTCCAGCTCATCACCGGTTTTTAAGGGCTGACTTGTGCTGTAATCCTGATTTTCGATCTTTTCGATCTGTATCATTAGGTTTCTAAGCGGGCGGTCCAGTATCCGCTTAATAACAAAGTTCACCACCAACAACGTCAACACAGCGATGCCAACCAGAAGGAATATGAAGTGTTGTCGGTTTTCAGCCAATACACGTATCAAACTAGCCCGCTCTAAACTGGCGGTAATCAGGAGGGGGCCTTCCACACTGTCAATTTTACGGTGACTTATGTACTCATCCGCTGTCTCACTGATCGCCAAGCCCATCAGGGACATCTCATCAAACAAGAGATGAACATCTGCAGCTTGTGATGGATCAGGATTAGAGAGTTTAAGCGACAGATCTAAATCGGCTGACAACAGCGAGAAATAGTGCTGATCCAGCACGCGGGACATTTCGATGTGAGCAATCTCTTTGCTGCCATCAGATGTAAATAGGCTCAAGTGGGACTTCAGCACAAAGGCATCAACGTCTTGATGATGTGTCACCACACTGTTGTGCCTTATGTTCTCTTGCGGATAGGTCGGCACATGAAACAGCTGAATCTTATCGCGCTCCACCTCAGCCATTGACAGTGGGTAATACTCTTTCTCGCCCTCAATTCGTCGTAATAAACGAGAGCGCTCGCCGGCATAAGAAATAATATTGAGCTGAAAACCCGTTGATTTTTTCACCACATAAGCGATCAACTCACCCTTCCGGTTATACAACGCAATGTCATCGTTGAATGACAACTTAACCCGGTTATACAACTCCTCGACTATCGCTTTCTTCTCTTCATCAATCAGAAACGTATTGTAGTTACTTTTATCTTCATAGTTGTTGAGTAGATCTACGGAGGCAAGCGTGGGTTCATGGCTTTCCAGAAAGGCAATACCATCCTTCAGGCTGCGCTCAATCTCAGCGATGTTAAAAACAACACGTTGAAAACCATGACGCATCCGCGTTTCTTTTGTTTCCAGAAAGCTGCTCTTAAGAAAGCCATCAAAATAGAGTCCTAAAGCCCCCAGGGTCAGGATACCCGCCACGGTCACAAACACCGCGAACTTCACCGACAGGCTTTGAATCACTGCACGCTTTTGCGCCATAAAAGATCTACACCACTATTTAGAAGATCGGACGTACAGCCTGAACGTTCTCTTGTGTAACCAGTTTTACCGGATTCACAATATGCTTAGGAAGCTCTTTACCTGCCAATAGTTCTAAAGCGGCTGCAACAGATTCCTCGCCACCGAGAGGAAACAAAACCGATCCCGTCTGCGTACCCGCAACAATGGCATCTCTTGCTTCACTGGTATAATCACAGCCCACCATGATAATTGACGCCGGATCGATACCGTACTTCCTCAGTACAGGGCGGACGCCACTCAGCATGCTGTCACTTTCAGCGAAAATAGCATCCACTCTTTCACCACCGGCAAGTAATTTCTCCATCTCCACCAACGCATCTTTGCGCAGGTAGTTACCTGTCCGTTTAATAACACTTATTTCCGGATAGCCAGCCATTTCCTGCAAAAATCCTTTACTACGTAGTTGGGTTACGTCTGCCGTCTGAATGCCCTCAAACAGCAACACCTTCCCTTTACCATTAAGGGCCTTAGCAATGTATCGTCCGCCGATTGCTCCGATTTCTACATTGTCCGAATTGATAAAGGTGGTGTACTTTTCGGTTTTTACACCGCGATCAAGCACAATCACTTTGATCCCCGCCTCATGAGCTTTGCTAATGACTGGGACGACTGCCTGCTCATCATTAGTGCCTACAATTAGAATCTCCACTTGCTGAGCAATAAAGCGTTCGATCTGACGAATAAGAAGTGACGTCTTTCCCTGGGCATCAGAATAAACAAATTTCAGTTGAGGATGACGGTCTGCGGCATCCTTTACCGCCATAACCTGTGCCTTTCGAAAGTCATTCTTTAGAGTATCCTGAGCAAAGGCTATTACCGCTTTACTTGAACCTTCGGCGTGAAGCTCCAATGGGAATAACAAAAACAACACGAACAGAGTAACCAAACGACCGTTGAACATACCCACTCCAAAATCCCAAAATCTGTTTGAATTAAGGCAAAGCACCGATAAGAAAACGCTCAAACATTTCACGCGAAGATTATATGGTTTTATAGACCAAGTCCAAGTAAAGCCAACAAACTTGGTCGACAAAATACCGAGCCCACTCCATAAAACAGATTAATTTTCGTCATCTCATCCACATAAAAAAATAATAAAAAACAAATCTATGTTTTAATCCTCATTGACACCTGACCAAATCATGACCATAAAACCAGCCACCTAGGCACTTGTGTTACGGACACATAAAGTGCTGGGGCAAACAATCATAAGGCCTAAAATCCTAACTAGTGCTGCCTTATATAATTATCAGGATCAACGTTTCTCTATATATCAGTGGGTTACTGCTGTTTTTAGCCGAGACCGCTTCTGAAATGCTCATTCAGCATGCTAAGCTGCGGCTATCTGACAGAAGAGTATGAAAAAAGACAGAGTGAATGCATGACAGGTCTGAAAGTTCTGATTGTTGACGACGCGCGCTTTATTCGCGATCTGGTGTCCAAAATTGTAAGCAGTGGTTTCCCAAATTCAGAGGTAAAAGCCGCTGAGGATGGGGAAGCTGGCCGCAAGATGATGATGCAACACCAGTTCGACATCATATTGTGTGACTGGGAGATGCCGGGGTTATCGGGCCTCGAAGTTTTACAGTGGGCGCGTCAGCAACCCAACTATCAGAAAGTCCCGTTCCTGATGGTCACCAGCCGCGGCGAACGTGATTATGTTTTAAAAGCGGTACAGTCCGGGGTCAACGATTACATTGGCAAACCCTTTGAACCGTCCCACCTGATCGACAAGATCAAAACCTGGCTGGCAAAAGGCGGAGAAACCAGCTCTGTCGCCCGCCGCCGCGCCGCCGAAATGCTGGCCGCCGAGCAGAAAACCCAAAAGCCCGCCCCGAAAAAACCGAAAGGCCTTGCCCAACTGCGTTTGGGGGGTGGTGTCCACCGCTGTGCGGTGAAAGATCTGACGTTACAGCAGGTGCGTGTTGCCGTTAAACGGGAAGATGTGATTCCGGCCATGCTAGAGGCAACGGTTGTCGATATCGAACAGGCTGATGGCACCACTGTGCAGCTAAACGGTTTCGTGCGCGCAGTTGAAGCCCACGAACCTAAAGTTGATACCGCATTCTTAAACATAGATGTACTTTTCGTGGATAACGATCCAGAGAAGATGGCACTGCTGTCCCGGTACATCGAGCGGATGAATAAAAGCACCGGTTAATTAACCAACATTCTTGGATACCACATAGCGGGATTATCCACCCCGCTACGAGAATCATTCACCTTGGCCAACCTTCCCAATATGTAAGTCGTTCATAACTTCACCACTTTCTCTACGCTATCAATCCACCCCAGATCAAGGTGATTCCTTCCTCATCAAAATCAACTCGAATGGGGCCTCACACACGTGCCTGCCACTTTATATCCCTATCCCGCCTGAATTCGGCATTTTCCAATCATTTTTCCCTCCAATTTGAACCAATCGCACTGCGTTGCAGCTCTACCATGTACCTCTGTTCAAAACTTTTAATAACAAAGAGGTGCTCCAGTGAACTTAAATATCGCAGTGATCCCAGGTGATGGTATTGGTACAGAAGTGATGCCAGAGGGTATCCGGGCAGTGGAGGCCGCTTGCCGAAAGTTTGATATCGATATCAGCTGGGAATGGTTCGATTGGTCCTGCGAAACGTGGTTAAAAACCGGCCGTATGATGCCAGAAGACGGGATCGAGCAACTGTCCAAATTCGACGCGGTATATCTTGGCGCTGTCGGCTTCCCAACCGTACCGGACCATATCTCTCTGTGGGGCCTCCTGATTCCTATTCGCAGAGA
Source organism: Oceanospirillaceae bacterium (assembly GCA_023954795.1). Classification (GTDB taxonomy): domain Bacteria; phylum Pseudomonadota; class Gammaproteobacteria; order Pseudomonadales; family Balneatricaceae; genus Pontibacterium. Next base: position 5,712 of record JAGSHA010000223.1, read on the forward strand.
GTTCGAACAATACATCAACTTACGCCCGGTACGTTTATTTGAGGGTGTTTCT
>JAGSHA010000051.1 GCA_023954795.1 Oceanospirillaceae bacterium
AAGGTTGTCATCGGGAAGCCTCCTCCAATACCGCATCTTTAGAGTGTGGTGATTTGTTGTCGTAGATGGTGTACGAGTTTTTGTGGATAAACAGGTCGCGTAGTTTATAGATAGCCATCAGGGTGAAGCCGGCAATCGCGGAATAAACCCATAATGCAGTGGGCCAGCTTAAGTTGGTGCTGACTCTGTTGATTTTCATAACAAAAAACAGGTACTTAAAGGCGTAGTAACCAAAGAAACAGATCACCAGCAGGCCAACCAGATCATTGAATCCTTTGATTAAGGCGCGGCTTCGAGCACTGAGGTTGAGCAGATCAAGAATACCGCCTGTGAGGTGGCCCCGTTCTCGGGTCACAACGACCATGGCGATAAAGTAGAGCCAGAGCCCGACTAAAATGCTGAGTTCTTCAATGGCGGGGAAGGATTGATCCATGACGTAGCGCAGAAATACAGCGGCAGCCATCATGGTGGTTAAAAACAGCGTCAGGAAGACTAAACAAAATCGGCAGGCAACAGCGAGATAATGATCAGCCCGTTCGAAGAACATTTTCATAGGGGATCTCCCGGTATGAAAGAAAAGGCCAGTGGGGGACAAACACTGGCCTTTTGATGAGCTAATGATCAGTTTGCAGTTGCAGTGCGAATTCGATCAACCAGTTGTTTTCCAACGGTTGACTCGATCCAGGTCCATTCCTTTTCACGGATGATCTGGCCCATTTTGGCGTTCTGCTCAGGGGTCAGCTCAACAACATTAATACCGAACGCTTTAATATCTGCGATCAGACCTTCACTGATCGATTCCGCTTCTTTCCATGCCCACTTAGAGGCATCATCCGCTGACGCTTGCAGGGCTTTTTGTTCTGAGGCATCTAAGCTGTTCCACCAGTCCATATTGACAACAAATGCACCTTGCTCGAAGAAGTCACGCGAGAAAACATAGGTTTCCAGCACGTCACGCATCTGCCAGATTTCAGAAGGCGGTCCAAAGGTGCGGCCGTCAACGGAACCCAGCTGCAACGCGGTGTAAAGCTCAGAGAATGGCATCGGTACCGGATTAAATCCGAGGTATTCAAAGCGTTTGATGGCGATCTGAGTGGGTGGCACCCGTACTTTGATACCGGCGGCATCTTCCGGGTAGTTGACCGGTACTTTGCCTTCTCCTTTACGGATTGCGATACCCGCGAAATCGACCGGCAGAATTGCCAGCAGTTTCATATTCAGACCGGCATAGATCTCTTCATAGGTGCTCACCAAGGAACCGCCCGGGCCATATATCCGAGTGGCTTCTTCCCAGTTACTGGCAACCAGGCCCAACGATGCGATATTCAGGCGAGGATCGAAATCCGTCGCCGGAAACGTCATCGTCATGCCAATTTCACCGGCAATCGTTTGTTCGAACTGAGAAGTCCAATCACCCAGATCACCACCAGGGTGGTATTTCACATCAAAGGTGCCGGGCGCTTTCTTTTCTAAGGCCGCCAGAAACTGGTCAGCAATGGGGTTGAAGATATGTTCTTTAGACATCGCATGGGCAAACACCACTTCCTCCGCAGCCAGTGTTACAGGCGCGGTTAGCATAGATGCGGTCATGGTTAACGCAGTAGCAATTCCCAGTGCAGGTTTCTTGAAAGATAACTGTTTGAGCATTTCAGTGACTCCGTCTTATTTTTGTTTTTTGAACAACATCTGATCAGTCATTCTGGGTTCGAGCTTATCCACTTCTTCGTTGCTAGAAATGTTTTTCTTGTTGCTTTAAAGGCAACAAAAGTCGGAGTTAGTAATTTTGTTGTGCTCATCATTGGATAGAAGTGGTTCGGGGATAGACGGCTTTGCGTTGCCTTAATTAGAACAATAAAGGCTTTTTCATGTGCTTCTTCATAACGAATTTATTGCCCAGAATATGACCAATGCTGAATACAAAAACAAAAGAGGTAGCTATGTATCAGAAAACAGTTGGCGTCATAGGTCTGGGTAGCATGGGGAATGGTATGGCCTGTTCCCTGTTGCGAGAGGGCTTCCATGTGCTGGGTACAGATGTCGGCGAAGCGCAACGTCAGGCTGCAGCAGATGCAGGTGTAACCGTTGTCCAGAATATTCAGACGCTGTGTGCCGAAGTGGATTTAATTGTTCTCTCTTTACCAATGGCCAAGCATGTACAGCAGGTTGTTAAAGGAGAGGGTGGGATTCTGGAGCACGCTCGTCCTAATACGCTGATCATTGATACATCCACATCAGAACCGGATGTGACACGCGCATTGGCGGCTGAACTAAAAGACGCGGGACATCAGTTGTTGGATTGTCCCGTGAGTGGCGGTCCTGCGGGGGCTGCGACTGGCACGATGGTCATGGTCGTTGGCGGTGAAATCTCTGCGCTGGAGAGAGCGCAGGATTGCCTCGATGCATTGAGTACGAAAGTGGTTCATCTGGGTGAATCCGGCAATGGACACGTCGCCAAGCTAATCAACAACCTGCTGTGTGCGGCACACTTATTGACCACCGCTGAAGCCGTTGCTCTGGGTAAAAAAGCGGGGCTTGATCCCGCGGCACTAATCGAAGGCCTGAATGCCGGTTCCGGGCGCAGTGCGATCAGTGAAGTGAATTTCCCTCGCTGGGTGCTGAATGAAGGGTTTGATTCAGGCTTCACCATGCAGCTCATGCGTAAAGATGTACGTCTTGCGAAACAGCTTATCCAGGAGACGGGATTGAATCTTCCTATGGCGGACCACGTTGCGTTTGCCTGGGCGGCGAGTGAAGAAAACATCGCTGACCATGACGATTTTAACTGCATCATTAAAAACACCGCACTGGGAGAAAACGCATGAGTTTCGTCGTCGATAACAACGGTGAGCAGCAGGTCGAAGCGCTGTTGAGCAAGCTGCTAGGCAGTGCCGAATTGGGTAGTTGGGTAGGTGGAGAACAGGTCTTAGGGGAAGGCGAAGAGATCCGTCTGATCAACCCCGCGACCGGTGCAACGTTTATGACCTACCGTGATGCCGGTGAGTCTGTTGTGTCTGCTGCTGCAGATGCTGCTGTACAGGCGCAGAAAGTCTGGTGGGCGATGAGCGCAAGTGCGCGTGGCCGTCTGATGTGGCAGTGCGCTGAAAACATTAAACAAAGCGCTGAGCTTCTGGCGCAGCTGGAATCGGTTTCTGCGGGTAAACCGATCCGGGATTGCCGTGTTGAAGTGGCGAAAGTGTCGGAGATGTTCGAATACTACGCTGGCTGGTGCGACAAAATGACGGGTGAGGTGATTCCTGTTCCCACGAGCCACATGAACTATACGCGCCATGAGCCTTACGGTGTGGTGACGCAGGTAACACCCTGGAATGCGCCGGTATTTACCTGTGGCTGGCAGATTGCTCCGGCGATCTGTGCGGGTAACGGTGTGTTGCTGAAACCGTCTGAGCTGACGCCTCTCAGTTCTACTGCGTTGGTTAAGTTGGTGGAGGATGCGGGTATCCCCAAAGGCTTGATCAATGTGATCAATGGTCTTGGACACACGACGGGTGCCTCGGCCATCGCCAACCCGGCAACCAAGAAAGTGGTATTTGTCGGGTCTCCAAAAACCGGAGGCATTATCGCCGCCGCTGCAGCACAGCGTGTAATCCCGTGTGTTCTGGAGCTGGGCGGTAAGTCTGCGAACATCGTCTTCAACGATGCGGATATTGATCGTGCAGTGGTAGGGGCGCAGGCCGCCGTGTTTGCAGCGGCGGGTCAGAGCTGTGTTTCAGGCTCTCGTCTGTTGGTACATCAAGATGTATATGGAGAAGTTGTTGAGCGTCTGGCGTCAGCGACGAGCAAAATCCCAGTCGGGTTGCCGTGGCATGAAACGACAATGGTTGGACCGATCAACAATGACGCTCAGTACAACCATGTTCGCGGTCTCGTGGCAGACGGTATTGCTGAGGGAGCTGTGGTCGCCAGTGGTGGTAGTCCAGCCGAAGTTGATGGTGGTGAACACGGTTACTTCTATCGTCCGACCGTATTGGCTGATGTGAAAAACAATATGCGCGTTGCTCAGGAAGAGATTTTTGGTCCCGTTGTATCGGTGATTCCTTTCTCCGATGAGGACGAAGCTATTGCGATTGCAAACGATAGTCGCTTTGGTTTGGCGGGTGCGGTTTGGACGGCAGACGTTGGCCGGGCACACCGTATGGCCGCTCAGGTAAACGCCGGTACGTTCTGGGTGAATAGCTATAAAGCGATCAACGTGATGTCACCGTTTGGTGGGTTTGGTGAGAGCGGTTATGGCCGTTCCAGCGGTTACGAAGGTTTGCTGGAATATACACAGACCAAGAGCGTATGGGTCGAAACAGCCCGGAACGCCGCAATTCAGTTTGGTTACTCCATCGAATAATGGGTTTTACCTTGCAATACCCCCCTAACACCTCACGGCTCAAGAGGTAAGGCTTCCGTTCCTCTCTTCGATGAAGAGGGGGGCGGCTTTTTAGTGGAGGATCGATAGATGACAGAGTTTCATCGTGAAATAGATGTTGAAGATTTATGGCCGACTATCTGGCGTGAAGCACGTATCGCCGCTGACAATTTCCCACTGCTGGCTGATTTCTACACCCGAAACTTACTTGATCACGCCTGTTTTGGTGATGCATTAGCATACATTCTGGCCGAAAAGCTGGCTGATACTTCCGAACATGTAAACCAGTGGCGGTGTTATCTGCGAGGTTTATTGGAGAAAGATCCGGCAATTGAGCAGGCCGCATTAAAAGACCTGCTGTGCCAGTTACAAAGCAATGCCTCTATTAAGGATCACTATACGCCAGTTTTATATTTTGGTGGCTATCAGGCACTGCAATGTCACCGGCTCGCTCACTACTGCTGGACCCATGATAAACGTCCAATGGCTAACTATATTCAGGGCAGAGTGGTGTCTATGTTCGGTGTGGATATCCACCCGGCAGCCAAAATAGGCGCTGGGATTTTTCTGGATCATGCCGTGGGAATTGTGATTGGTGAAACCGCGGTTGTTGAAGATGATGTCACCCTGTTTCAGAGCGTGACCCTGGGTGGAACAGGTAAAGGTGAAGGCGATCGGCACCCGAAAGTACGAAAAGGTGCCTTTATCGGGTCCGGTGCAGTGATCTTCGGCAATATCGAGATCGGAGCGGGTGCCAAAATTGCGGGTGGCGCGGTAGTCGTGAAATCGGTTGCTCCCCAAACCACGGTCGTTGGCCCGCCGGCTAAGGCTCTCAATCAGCGCGTTGCGTGAAAAGTTTAGGTACACATGTTATGACTACAAACCATTTGGGCATCGACCATCCCCTTGTTGCCGTGCGTGATATGGATAAAGCGTGTCAGGACTTTGCACGCTTGGGTTTTTTTATCAATCCACGTCATCATCACCCTTGGGGAACCGACAATCATCTGTTGATGTTCCCGGAGAACTTTATTGAAGTCATCAGTATTTATGACGACAGCAAATTAGATCTGACCAATGAAAAAGGTTTTGCTTTCGGACGCTTCATTAGCGACTCCATTGAACGAAAAGAGGGGATCTCACTCGTAGCCCTTCACAGCGAGGATGCACGTAACGATCATCAGCTCATGGAGCAGCGCTGCGTTGCGAATCAGGGTATCGTGGATTTTCGTCGGATCGCTCATCGTCCCGATGGCAGTGAAGAGGAAGCGGTGGTTTCGTTGGTGATGTTGATCAACGAGCAGTACCCGTCAATTTCACATTTTTTCTGTCATCAGCATAAACCTCACTTAGTGTGGGTAGAGGATTGGATGACTCACCCCAATGGTGCGAATGCCATTACTGCGGTGAGTTACGTCGCTGAAGATCCGGCTGAACTGGTTGAACGTTTTGCCGGGATCTATGGGAAAGAAGCGATAACGGTTGGGGCGGGTTACCTCAAAGCTCAGACAGATCGCGGTATTTTTGAAGTGTTAAGTCCTATCTGTGCTGAGCATCGTTTTGCGGGTGTTGATGTGCCGGTGACAGACAAACAGTTACCGAGTGGGGTAGCGATCCGGGTGAGTACCTGTTCTATTGAGCAAGCGAAATCGCATCTGGACACCCAGAACGTGAATTATGTCGAAACGACAGACGGTGGTCTGCGTATTCCTGCGTACTATGCGGGTAACACTATTATCGAAATTTATCCGGCGTAATGGCGGGATCAAAGAGTGACACAATGACGGAACTAATCCGACAGGAAGACGATTTACATCAGGCTATGCGTCGCTGGCGTCGTGACCTGCATGCGCATCCTGAAACTGCATTTGAAGAACACCGTACGGCGGCTGTCGTAGCGGAACTGCTGGAAAGCTTTGGTTTAGAGGTTGATCGTGGTCTGGCGACGACGGGCGTTGTCGCCACGTTGCAGGGAGATCAGGCTGGAGGTGGCTGTATTGGGTTGCGAGCGGATATGGATGCTCTCAATTTACAGGAACTCAATACCTTTACCCATTGCTCGACACATGACGGAAAAATGCATGGGTGTGGTCATGACGGTCATACCGCCATGTTGTTGGGCGCGGCTAAGTACTTATCTGAACACCGTGATTTCTCGGGCACCGTGGTATTTATCTTTCAGCCTGCAGAAGAGGGTGAAGCCGGAGCCCGGGTGATGTGTGAAGAGGGACTGTTCGAGCGTTTTCCGGTGGATGCTGTGTATGGCATGCATAACTGGCCGGGTTTAGGCGTAGGTCAGTTTGCCGTGCATCAGGGCCCGGTTATGGCGGCGATGGATGTGTTTGATATTCGGATCAAGGGTAAAGGTTGCCACGGTGGGATGCCTCATATGGGGATCGATCCGGTGGTGGTCGCTGGCCAGTTGATCAGCTCACTGCAAAGTATCGTTGGACGCACCTTAAGCCCGTTGGAGTCCGGTGTGGTGAGTGTGACTCAGATGCATGGCGGGGATGCCTATAATGTGGTGCCCGATAGCGTCACATTGTCAGGTACTTGTCGTACATTTACCGCTGAGGTCCAGTCACAGATCGAAACGCGCATACGTCATCATGTTGAGAACATTTGCCGGGCGTATGGCGCGGAGGGTGAATTGGATTATCGCTCCATCTACCCGTCTACGGTCAATGTACCGGAACATGCTTCTATTTGTGCGGATGTTTCAGCTTCACTGGTGGGTGAGGAGGCTGTGCAATTGAATTTACCGCCGAGTATGGGGGCGGAGGATTTTGCCTTTATGCTGAAAGAGCGCCCGGGTGCATATATCTGGATTGGCAACGGTACCAGTGAGGGTGGCCGGGGTTTGCATAATCCCTATTATGATTTCAACGACGATATATTGCCGTTAGGCGCGAGTTATTGGGTGACTTTGGTTCAGTCACAGTTGCCTCTTAACAATTAGAACTTAGGATATGGCAGCAGAAGGTTTGAATTGCGATGAAAGACATTAACGAAAAGAGAGTTGCTTACCTCTATGAGGCTGTCACGATGGGCTCGGTGCGAGCTGCAGCAGATAAACTCAATGTCGCCCCTTCTGCTGTCAGTCGTCAGATCGCCCTGCTTGAAGAAGAGTTGGCCGCGATATTAATCGAGCGCCATCGTAAGGGGGTAACGCCGACCGAAGCGGGTGATATTCTGCTGCGTTACTACCGGGAATCGCTCTCTTGTGAAGAAGAATGCATAGCCAAGCTACAAGCGCTGCAGGGGCTGCAACGGGGGCATATCAAGCTGGCTGTTGGCGAAGGATTTGTCGGAGATCTGATGTCAGGGCCTTTGCCTGAGTTTAATCGCCTCTATCCATCGTTAACACTGTCCATCAATATGGGCGGGTCCAACGAGGTGATCCGTCAGGTGGAGCAGGATGAAGCACACATTGGGTTGTTATTTCACCCCGCCAATCACCCCAATATTCGCTCGCAAGTGGTTAGCTGCCAACCGATTTGTGCCATTGTCCCGCCCGAACATCCGTTGGTTGCGCTGGATGGTGCTGTGTCATTAGAGGCGTTGTTAGAATATCCAGTCGCTTTACCGGAAAGTCACTTTGGGGTGCGCCAGCTGTTAGCGATGGCTGAATTTCAGGATCGTGTACGTTTTAAGCCCATGCTGACAACCGATTCAATTGCCGTACTCAAACACTTTGTGCGCTCGAATATGGGGATTACCTTTCTGCCTGAGTTTGTTGTCTCGCGAGAGATTGAAGATGGTCAGGTGGTGGCTATCCCGGTGGATCACCATATTCTGGCCAGTGGTGAAGCTCACATGATAACGCGATTGGGTCGTCAGCTACCTGAGGGGGCACACCGCTTATTGCAGCATCTGATGTCCTGGATGCGTGCGTTTAAGAACTACTCAGCTGCCGATAAATGAATTTTTGAGGCGTGCAGAGTTCTTTTAATTGAGTCGAGATCCTGGGTAAGACTGGATTATCTAAACCCCAAACTTATCTCGCTGAAGCGCCAGTTTCATCAATCCCGCAACACTCAGCGAATCCGTAATGTCGCCATCCAAGACCATCTGAATCGCATCGTCTAACCGCAGGCGACGGATGGTAATGTCTTCCGTATCTTCGTGTTCGTGATCTTCTTGTCGTAGCCCTTTGGCAACAAACAGGTAGGCAATTTCGTTACACACGGAATTGGAAGGGTGCATCGTCAGCAGAGGTTGGAAATGCTCAGCGATAAGACCGGTCTCTTCCTTAAGTTCACGCCGGGCACAATCGAGCGGATCTTCTCCAACCGGGCTGCCACCTTCGGGAATCTCCCATGAGTATTCGTTCAGCGCATAGCGCCACTGACCCACCAGCCACGTATAGCCTTCCTCATCAACCGGGATTACACCCACCGCTTCGTTCTTGAACGTTACGACTCCGTATATCCCATTACCGCCCGCCGGATTGACCACCTGATGCTCACAGACATTGATCCACGGATTATCGTACTGATTTTCCTGACTCAACGTTTGCCACGGGTTTTTGTAATCGTTCATTGGTATTCCCTTTAACAATGGTCCGGGTAACGGAAGTGATGGGATTTTACGTTATTTTTGGGATGTTGAGTGCTGCACATTGAGCCTTATGTGTAGACATTCTCGCATAAGGATTCATGAAATATTCAGGCGATTAGGACAATAGTGAAAAATCGAAGGTCGGGTGAATCGAGATTAGATAGTTGCTTGTTCACGTATATCTATTCGCGCACCAGACTGATTATCTCGCTGAAATATAAAGTGTATTGGTAGTTATGCACAGTATCTGATCAAAGAAAGAGCTTTGATAACGCATAGAGTATCCCTGCTTTGTGTCCGTGTATTGTCAAAAAAGTACAAGGCAAACAGCAAGATAGTCCCATTGTTTACAATCGGCAGTTGCTAAACCTAAGGGACCTACTAGAAACCGCCTGGTTGTAGATATGGGCTGGAGTGAATGTGATGGAACAGATCAACGAAAGCTCGGTTCATCACTTGCCAAGATTAAGCGCAGGGATAGTTGTGCAAGTACTCTCACGGGACGGAAAGCTAAAATTTCTCTCACCACTGGTTGAAGCGGTGGGCGATGTGCTGGTTGTGGATCGTTTACCCAGTGTGTCTGATATGCCGGAAGATCAGAGCAGCCCGATGGATATCGCGGCCTTACGCGATATTTACTTCCGATTTAACCAAACGCTGCTGATCCGCACCATTGATCGTGGAGTGGTGTACTCCTGCGAAACCCGAGTACTGGAGGTTTCTGAGCAGCGAGCCCGCTTACAGGTGTACACAGCACCACGTGAAATCTATCGCCAGTATCAACGCCATGAGCACCGTTTCAGTTGTGCTCTGTGTGCGTATTTACACGGTCACTGTGCAAGAGCAGATGGCAAAATTTCAGACATCAGTTCCTGCGGTTGCCAGCTAACGTTATCCGATGACACGACCATCGCAGAAGTCCGTGACCTGCAGGCACATGATAAGCCGTTGAATTTCGAAGTGCTGTTTCCTCATGATGACTCCTATCGCCAGCTGCAGGGTAAGGTTGTATCGCTGATCAATGATGATGAGCACCATCAGGTCCGCGTCGGCGTGGAGTTCAGGTCGGGTGCGGAATCTGTCGCTGAGTATATCAACCTGTTGCGTCTGTATTAATTTCGTTCAAATCTCGTCTTTATCTACTGTCTTCTGTGATGACCTGTTCCTAAGCGGGCACAGGTCATCAAGCCGTTGTAAACTAAACTAAATAGACATATTAGCGGTATATCCCGTTGACCTTTCTCTGCGTTTAAATCGTCAGAGAGGTCTTTAGACGGGTGAAACAGGACAGGAAGTATATGGCGCAGGAAAGGGTGGAACATTACAGCTGGCGCTACATTTTTGATGTAGCACTGGAGCATAAACGACAGTTAGTACTGGCGAACCTGATCGCACTGGTGGCGACAGTGGCCTCAGTGCCGCTACCGTTGTTGATGCCGTTGCTGGTGGATGAGGTGTTACTGGAACAGCCGGGTGTCATCGTTGAAACAATCAACCCGATGGTACCGGATAGCTGGCACGGTCCGGCATTATATATCGGCGCAGTACTACTGATTACCGTGGTTCTGCGCAGTATCGCATTGTTGCTGAACGTCTGGCAGGCACGGCAGTTTACCCATATTTCCAAAGATGTCATTTTCCGCATGCGCAGCGGCTTGTTGGAGCGTTTAAAGCGGATTTCGATGGCCGAGTACGAAACGTTGGGCAGTGGTGCAGTCGCGTCTCACTTCGTCACGGATCTGGATACGGTAGATCGTTTTGTTGGCAGCTCGGTTAGTCGCCTGCTGGTGGCGGTACTGTCGATTTTGGGTACCGCTGTGATCCTGCTTTGGATGCATTGGCAACTGGCGCTGTTCATCCTGTTTTTGAATCCGGTGGTGATTTATGTCACGACCGTGATTGGCAAAAAAGTTAAGCACCTGAAAAAAGATGAAAACAAAGCCTTTGAGGTATTTCAGGGTGCATTAACCGAAACACTGGATGCCATTCACCAGATCCGCGCGGCCAATCGTGAGAAGCATTATCTCAGTCGGCTGGTTGATGAAGCCCGCCATGTGCGTGATCGCTCGACTGCGTTTGAGTGGAAAAGCGATGCCGCCACACGTTTCAGCTTTGTGGTTTTTCTGGTCGGTTTTGACGTGTTCCGCGCGTTATCCATGCTGATGGTGGTTTTTTCCGGTCTCACCATCGGTGAGATGATGGCGGTATTTGGTTACCTCTGGTTCATGATGGGGCCGGTTCAGGAGGTGCTCGGTATTCAGTACTCTTTCTATGGCGCGCGTGCTGCGCTGAGTCGTATCAACCGTCTGTTAGATTTGAAGGAAGAGCCGTATTTCGAAGAGCAGGTTAATCCATTTGCGGGTAAGCGAACCGTGTCTTTGCAGATGGAAAATGTGCATTTTGGCTACTACCCGGATCAGGAGGTTTTGAAGGGGATTACACTGGATATTGAGGCCGGACAGAAAATTGCCCTTGTAGGGGCAAGCGGGGGCGGTAAATCCACGCTGGTGCAGGTATTGCTGGGGTTGTATCCCGCTCAGCAGGGGCGGGTGTTATTTGACGGTGTACCGGTAGAAAAAATAGGTCTGGAGCGTGTTCGCGAGCACCTTGCAACGGTATTGCAACAGCCCGCGTTGTTTAATGGCACTGTTCGAAGCAACCTTATGATGGGCAGGGACTATAGCGATCATCAATTGTGGCATGCGTTGAAAGTCGCGCAGCTGGACCGCTTTGTAGCCGAGCAGGAGGAGGGATTGGAAACCCGTGTGGGACGGCAGGGGATTCGACTGTCCGGAGGGCAGCGCCAGCGATTGGCAATTGCCCGGATGGTTCTGTCCGACCCTAAAGTGGTGATACTGGATGAGGCGACTTCGGCACTGGATACCGAAACCGAGTTTGCACTGCATCAGGCGCTGCAAACCTTCTTGCAAGGACGCACCACCATCATCGTTGCTCACCGCCTGAGTGCGGTTAAACAAGCGGACCATGTTTACGTCTTCGAAGACGGCCAGATAGCGGAGCAGGGCGGTCACGAAGAGTTATTGGATATGGATGGCTTATATGCACGACTGTATGGGGAACATCAGCACTAAATGATGTCTCTCCCGGATTAAAGAGAGATTATGCGAAAACGTTTTCAGTGGCGTGAGGGGAACCAGATCGACCTGATGGTCGATGGGGAGGCCTTTTTTCCGGTGATGCTGGAAGAGATGCGTAAAGCGCGCCACAGTGTGCTGCTGGAGTTTTATCTGGTCGCGTCGGGTACTGTCGCCACCCGTTTCATTGAAGAGATGATCGCCGCAGTCAAACGCGGTGTAATGGTGCGGATGATCATCGACGGTTTTGGTGCCCTCAAATTTAATCAGAACGACCGTAAGCGCCTGCAATCCGAAGGCGTGCAGATCATCGTGTATAACCCCCTGCATGCTACTAAGCTGACCCGCAACTTTGCCCGTGATCACCGTAAATTATTGATCGTGGACCAGCAGGTCGCGTTTGTGGGGGGGACTGGCTTAAGCGATGTATATTGGTTGTCGGAAACCAAAGGCAGCCCGTGGCATGAATTGATGAGCCGGGTGGAAGGCCCGGCGGTGACGGATTTGCTCAATGTATATAATGCGCTGTGGGAGCGTTGCTCCTATCAAAAATTGCCATCGGCACCGGAATCGGTCGCCCCGGTGGGTGATACCAAGGTACGTGTGACCACCGTACAGGGCATGTATCAGCAAGATATCAAAGTTAACTTTCTGCATCGGGTCAATCGTGCCCAGACGCGGGTCTGGTTGATGACCGCTTATTTCCTGCCATCGTTTTCTGTGCGCAGTGCTTTGCGTCGGGCTGCACGTCGGGGTGTTGACGTAAGGCTGATTATTGCCGGTCCTTATACCGATCAACCTTGGGTATTTCACGCGTCAAAACGTTATTATCGCGCTCTGCTCAAGGCCGGGGTTAGAATATACGAATATCAGCCGCGTTTTTTGCATGCGAAAGCAGCTGTCGTTGATGATTGGAGCAGTGTGGGTTCCTGTAATCTCGATCATTGGAACTTACGCTGGAATTTAGAGGCTAATATAGAGGTCGAAGATTCGGCCTTTGTCGTTCAGGTCGGGCAGGTGTTGCGGGATGATATGCATCACTGCCGCGAAGTGACCTACGATGCATGGTCAAAACGTCC
>JAGSHA010000073.1 GCA_023954795.1 Oceanospirillaceae bacterium
ATCTGAAACGTGGTCTGAAAAGCCTGCGTTCGGTTATGGGAGATTTGGAAGATGCCAAGCTTGGCGAAAGTGCGGGCGGGGTGCTGGAAAATCTGCAAGATGCTACCGATGGCCTGGACGGGACTGCTGATCAGTTAGAACGCACGCTGAAGTCTCTGGATCAAACGGTCGCGCCGGATTCTGACCTGAGCCATACCCTGACCAGTGCGTTGGATGATATTTCTGATGCGGCGAAGTCGATGAAGCAACTTACCGATCAGTTGCAACGTTATCCGGATGCGCTGTTGCGTGGTCGTGATGAAGATAAGGAAGAATGATGATGACCCTACGGACAGCACTGTGTGCCTTACTGGTCGCTCTTTTGGTTGGATGTGCGGCTCAGCCTGAGACCCATTATTATGATTTAGTGTCCCAGAGTGAGGCATCCGATGCGCGATTGGCTGAGTCTGTAACCTTGGGTATTGGGCCGGTCAGCTTGCCGCAGATGCTGGACCGCCCGAATATTGTTGTCCGCAAAGGTGGGACCAAGGTGAATGTGGCCAATTTTCATATCTGGGCCGGGGAGTTGGAGCCTGTTTTTACCCGTGTTCTCGCTGAAAACGTTTCTCTGCAGCTGAAACATGATGCGGTATGGCCATCGCCTTGGGACAACCGTTTTCGTCCTGAGTATCAGGTGCGCATTTTTGTAGATCGTTTTTCCGGTGAGCTTAAAGGGCCGGTGAGCCTGAGCCTGAGCTGGACGCTGCTGGCTGACTATGGGCAGCGTGTGGTCACCACTCAGCGGTATCGTTCGGTGCTTGACAGTGACGGCAGTTATCAGGCGTATGTTCAAGCGTTGAATGGCTTACTGGAGGGATTTTCGGGTGAACTTGCGTCTGAATTAGCGAAGAGAATCCCTCAGAAGTAATTACCCTTTGGTGCGTCAGAGCATGAAGGCGTTAACTCAGTTCATTGGCTTTGCGGTAGCGTCCTTCGTAATCGAATAACTTTTCTTTCACGCGCCAGTGATGACCCGCTTTACGTGCGATGACAAAGTCGGGCGCGCGAAACTGATGACTGACCGCGAGTACGTCGTCCAGTTGTTTAAACTGCCGGGGTTGGGTGGCATCGCCAAAGCGACGGCCAAACTGAAGATTAAATACTTTGCGCTGTCCAGAATGGTTCAGGTCGAAGCTTTCGTGAACCTCCGCTCCCTCTTCATCGTGATAGGTTATCCGCAATTTTCCGTTGTGTTCGCATAAAGAGACGCCAGCACAACGGATGACGAGGGCATCTTTAAGCTTAAGCGCATTTTTAAGCATGTCGTCCGGGTCGATAATCGCTTTTTCGCAGCTGTGGCAGCGGCGGGCCGCGATGTCGTTTTCGGCATTGCAGTGTGGGCATTCTTTAAAGCGAAAGCGGTAGTCACACTGCTGTTTACGCCCCTTATCATCCTCTTCATATCCCTGACAGCGACGACCGTAATGTTCAAGGATATTGCCTTCGTCATCGGTCTTGCCCCAAAAAATATTGGCAAACTCACAGACAGGACAAAAGACCTGGACGGGCTGGCTATCACTGTGGGGTTTGCTCGATCCAACTTCCGGATGAAACAGATCAAAGCCGTTGCCGGTGTAATCGATCACCTTACACTCAGTTTTACCTTCGTCCAGACGCAAGCCGCGTCCGACGATCTGTTGATATAGGCTGACTGATTGGGTGGGGCGGAGGATAGCAATCAGGTCGACATGAGGGGCGTCAAAGCCGGTCGTTAGTACCGCAACGTTGACCAAAAACTTCAGCTCCCGATTCTTAAATGCCCGGATCAGCTGATCACGCTCAGCCGTGGGTGTCGCACCGGTAATCAGAGCGGTTTGGTTCTCTGGCAGGTATCCCGTGATCTCTTTAGCGTGGTCGACGGTGGCCGCAAAGATCATGGCGCCCTGACGATCTTGCGCCAGTGCTTCAATTTGTTCGCAGATAGATTGTGTGACGCGTGGGTGACGAACCAACAGTTCATTCACTTCACGTTCGTTGTATCCCCCCCAGCGAGAGCTGTTCAATGCCGAGAAATCGTACTGTGCAATGGGGGCGTCGGTTAGCTCAGGTGGTGTGAGGTATCCCTTATTGATCATAAATCTCAGGGGCAGCTCGTAGATACAGTGCTCAAACGGTGGATTGTCACCACTGCGTACATAGCCGTGATAGTGATAGCGGTAGATCCACCCCATACCCAGACGGTAAGGCGTGGCCGTCAGCCCCAGGACTTTCAGTCCGGTGTTGTACTTTTTGAGTTGCTGGATAATCTGACCGTACTGGCTTTCATCTTCACCGGAGATGCGGTGACATTCATCGATAATCAGCAGCGAGTACTGCTCGGCAAAATCCTCCAGGTTGCGGGCAACGGATTGCACGCTGGCAAAGGTGACCTGATGTTGGGTGCTTTTCTGTTTAAGGCCTGCGGAGTAAATACTGGCTTTCAACTCATACGCTTCGTATTTAGCGTGGTTTTGTTCAACGAGTTCCTTAACGTGCGTAAGCACCAGAATTTTGCGTCGTGCTATGCGGCCCAGTTCAGCAATCACCAAGCTTTTTCCTGCACCGGTTGGTAGTACGATAACGGCGGCATCGTCGCTTTTCCGAAAATGGCGTACTGTGGCGTCTACCGCATCACGCTGGTAATCACGCAGTTGAAACGCCATCGGTTATTCGGTCTCGTCAGAGGCTGCAGTGCTGTTTTTCTGCAGGTCAGCCAGACGGGTTTTAGTCTCTATCCACTGGGACATGAACTGCGTACTGCGATGATGGTGATGTCGTAGCATCGCGCCGGTGAAGTTTTGCATACGGTGGCTGTGGATTGTTTCTCTCAGCAGTTGAATATGCTGAATCAGCTTTTCAGTCAGGGGTTGGCGATCATAAACCTGAGAGATGATTTTATCGCCCATTCTTTGACAACTGTGCCACAGGTCATTTTTCTCGTATAGCTCAACTGCGGCCTGCGCAAAGTCATGGGCATTGTCTTCTATCAGTCCACCCCATGGGTAGCCACCGCTCATCGCTTCAGCCCCGATAGGAGTGGTGATATTTGGTGTGCCGTTACACATAGCCTCAACCAGTTTGCCCTTAATACCGGCACCAAAGCGCACGGGTGCAAGCAAAACACGGGCGTTGCGAACGACTTCGTTCGCGTCTTCCGCCCATCCTTTGACCATAAACCCTTCTTTGGGACTATCTAATGCGGTTGCTTTTGGAGGCGGATAGGCACCGTAGACATGCATCTCAGCATGAGGGAGTTGTTTACGGATCTTGGGCCAGATCTGTTGTTTCAGCCAGAGTACGGCATCCCAGTTTGGAGCGTGGCGGAAATTGCCGATGCTGACAAAGTGCGAGCGTTCTTCGAACGTGGGGCGTGGTTGATCCAATACCTGCGTATCAAGCATAAAGGGCAGGTGATGCAACAGATCCTGACTGACGCCAAATTGGTTGTTGAGCAGTTGCATCTCATAATCAGAGATCATCAACGTCAGATCTGAGCGGTAGATTGAAGCAACCTCACGCTGCGCCATCTCGCTGAACAGATCTTCAGGCACGACTGGGCGTTGCTGTTTCAGTGCCTGATGGCGAGCATTACGCAAAAAGTGCAGATCTTCAGTATCAAGAATGCGCAGGGCATCCGGACATTGCTTCTCGACTCGCCAGCCAAACTGTTCCTCCATCATAAAGCGGTCAAACAGTACAATATCCGGTTTCAAGTCGGCGATGAATCGATCAAAGGAGTCGCAGTTCAGTTCAATGCTGACACGCTCTACATTCAGCTGGCTCAGGTCTTCCATATGCGTGCTGAGTGCCGCGGGGCTGGCAAAGGTAATCTGCCAATCTTGCGCCTGAAAGCAGTGTATGAGCTCCATCATGTGGGAGCCTGCGGCAGAAGAGCGTGGCTCTGGCCACACGTAACCGATGATCAGCACCTGAGTCATGATGGGAGACATTCCTATATCGGATACAGCGAGAATAAAGGAAGGATTTTACCGGTCAGAGGGGAAAATAAAAAGGCAGCCATATAGGCCGCCCAAATATCGAGGTGATGCGAACTGCTTTATGAGGACTGCGATTGTGAGTCGATTAAGTCCGATTAGTTATCGAGCAAGCTATAAAGCGTATTACGATTCTGATCCAGCGTATTTTGTTTCTCTTCGTCGGCTTCCTGATAGCGGATGTCCTGCTCAACCAGGCTATCAAGGATCTGTTCCTGCAATGAACCCAACTGGTCGACAAAGCCAAGTGCGCTGTCATGACGTTGTTGGTTCAGCATGTTGGCCATCTGGCCCAGACGCTGCCCACCGGAATTATTGCCGTTGTTCTGAACTTCCTGATAGGCGGCGACTGCGGTGTATTGCTCGCTACGGCTCATATTCAGTGACATGGAACTGAGTTGAGAGCGATCCATATCGAACTCGGAGGCTTGCTCAAACGCAGCTTGAACATCACCGGCAAAGAAGTCATCAGCAATGAGGCTGACATCCTGAATCAGATTCTGAATTGCTTCCAGCTCATCATCATTCAAGTCACCTTCAATGGAAAACTGGAATTCGTTGCGTTCGGCTCGACTGACATTGAATGCTGTCGCTGATCCGCCCTGACCATCGCTGGTGGCGCCCAGGCTGGCTTGCATTGCGCTGGCGTGACTGAAATTGATGGTGACACGATCACCTTCTTTGGTCGTCAGATCCAGCGAGAAACTTTCAGCTTTGCTATAACGTTCAGCGGCCGACAGCGACATACCGCCCGGAGGAGGTGGCGGCAGGTGCACAGAGTTTGCTGATTTCGCTTCATCACGGGAGTCCACTGCACCGGCAGAACCGGAAGCACTCCCTGTTGGCGCACCGAGTCCGGCGTTGCCAAAAAGGTTCCCATTAAGAATTGATTCAAGCATCTTCTTTACCCCAGTTATCTTAGATTTTAGCTATCGGCTGTATGGGGTAAAGATTGAGGGTTTTTTAAACAGAAATTTCCAGCGCAGCTTCCAGTCGCGCTAAGTTGTTGTTTATCCAAGACGGATCAATCGGTCCCCAGCAATCGACTTGATAATAACCCGCATTGTTGCGCCCCCCTTCCTGCTGAATAAAGCTGCATTCGATACCGATATCGCCAAGGTCTTTCAACGTATCCTGAAGCGTACGGCGAGGCATACCGGTTATTTTCTGGAGTGCAGTAACGTTAAGAGGCTCCTGACTGATCAGGTGGCTCAGATAGAGTTTACGAAAAAATGCCCGTTGCTGTTTGCTGACTTCCATGAGATTGGGTCTGCCCGTGTTTTAGAATCAAAAGTTGAGGAGCAGTGTGCAGCTTAACACTATGACAACGGCTTTGTGCAGGGGTGGTCGGGCGGGTACATAAGGATACTAGAGAGGAAAGGGAAGAGTCGATGCTCTTCCCTCTGGCAGGTTTACCACATCAGATCGTCTGGGATCTGGAAGTCCGCGTATGGATCGTCTTCGTCCGGCGCTTCTTCTGGCTGGATTCGGATCACCAGTTCTGGCATACGCTGTTCGATCTTCTCGGCCATCACATCAGGAATCAGACGGTGGCTGTCTTCCATAATTGCGATGGCTAACTGACCACGGATGAGCTGGGCCTGCTGCTCTTCGGTGATGTAGATCTTTTTGATCTTCTTTTCTTCCACAAAGTTATACGGAACGTCCGCATTTTTGGGAATATCGATGGCGTGTTGCTGAATGATATTACGCACTTCGGCGGCCGTTGCTTTCAGCTTCCGTTCCGCGTCACGTGCTTTGTTCAGCTCGAGATCGCGTGTTTGTTTCTCTTTACGCGCCTGCTCCAGCTGTTCCTGGGTGTTATCTTTCTCAATCTCAACTCCGGACTTGCGCGCAGCTTTTGCCTTTTTGGCATTTTTGCGTTTATCCGTTTTTGCCTGTTTTGCCTTTTTTTGGTCGATCAGTCCGGCTTTTAGCAGCTGATCCTGCATTGATCCCGCCATCGGTAATTAACCCTTCCGGTTGTTCCAATTTGGCCGAACTATAGCACAAAGCGCGGACAATCTGAGGAGGTGATGATCTGCTTTCTGTGGCAGTTCAAAGAAAGTGCATCTGCTGAAAGGTTTCGGCGGTCATCATTGCCATCAATCCGCTCAGGAAAATGGCATCTAATATCCCTCCGCCGCCGATAAATACCGTTCGGTTGCTCAGTTCTGTGAGCTTTTTGAGTTGCGGAAGGTGCATGAGATCGCCGCCAATGAGGGTGCCTAGCACTGCTGCAGAGTAGGCTAAAACAAGGTAGTTTTCCGGATCAAGAATCAGTGCACCCAAGGCGGCCGATATCACTGCACCGAATAGATAGATCACCATGCCGCGTTTGCGGTCCATCCGAGTCATGGGATATACCACGGCGGTGACTAACGCTGTTAGAATGAAGACATGCTGTATTTGTGGTGATTGCTGATTAAAAAAGAACAGCAGAAAAAGCAGTGGAACCACAGAGCCGCCCAGATTCACCCCAAGTTTGATGGGGGGGGTATGTCTATGTTTGGTTGATTCGAGAGAAAATAACTGCAACCCCAATAAGCTGCCAAAGGTGGCTAGCCCCATGCCTACAACCAGCTCCTGTTGGCCGATATGTAGTTTATTTATCACGCTGGTGAGACTGCCCAGTTTGAGAAAAATCGCAAAAATCACCAAGGTCGCCAATGCGTTAAAATACCGCGTCATAAAGGCTCCTCTTTATTCCAAGCACTTAAGAAGTATAGCTTTATCTTTCCGGGCGTATCTTTCTCAGCATAGGAGAGTAGGTACAGGAGTGGTAAAGTAAGCTCTATTCGCCAGTCTTCAGTTCGTTAGAGGAACAATAGGGAATGATGTTCAAGTCACTTACCCGGTCCGGTTTGCTTGCGTTGGTGTGTGGTGTTTTTTCGGCACAGGCCGCAGATGCAGTGACCGACAATTGTTTGGGTGCTTATGCCAAACAGCACTACAGTGCAGCCGCCATCGCTTGTCGAATGGAAGCTGAAAGTGGCAGTGCCGAATCCGCTTTTACACTGGCAGTGCTGAACGCAAAGGGACTGGGTATTCCGGTTGATCATGGTGAATCTGTACGCTGGCTCACATTGGCCGCGGAAGCGGGGCATGATGAAGCGGCATACAACCTGGCGATGGCATATACCCAAGGTGATGGTATCACTGCAGACATAGCGCAAGCGGTGGCTTGGTTTACGCGCTCTGCGAGTGCAGGAAACGCCAAAGCGCAACGTGATCTGGCAACACTCTACGCCAGAGGTTTTGGTGTAGAGAAAGACCCTATGCAGGCATTCCTGCTCTATAAAGCGTCAGCTGAGCAAGGGGTTGTTGTCAGTCAGCTACAAACTGGCCTGATGCTCCTGCGGGGTGAAGGTGTAGAGAAAGACAGCGAAGAAGCGAGTCGTTGGTTAGAAAAGGCAGCCAAAGCCGGTGATGGCATTGCACAGTACACTTTGGGTTTATTGCTGTCCGATAGTCAGCCAGGTGCTAGTGCAAACTGGTATCGAAAGGCTTCTGCGCAAGGTAATGGCTATGCTATGCATAACCTGTCTCTGTTCTATTTGCATGGCCGAGGGGTGAAGCAAAACTATTCGACTGCGCTGAACTGGGCGGAAAAGAGTATTGCTGCCGGAGTATCAGAGAGTAAAGGGCTGCAACAGCAAATATTACAGCAGATGGGCGACAAACAGCCCGCAGCACATCAATACGTCGTTGTGCGTGATCACGCTTGGCTGGATGGTAAGCCGAATGAGGATTACCTGATTCAGATCTCCCGTCAGCCGACGGAAAAAGCCGCGTATGGTTATCTAAAAAAACACCGGGTGACAGGCCCTGTGGGTATCTATCGCGAAACCTTGCCCAATCAAACGAGCTATATCGTAACTTACGGTGATTATCGCGACATCACATCAGCCAAAGCGGCAATTAGTCGATTGCCTGAAAGCGTACAGAAGTTTAAACCTTGGGTACGCAGTTACGAGAACCTGAAACAAGCAAAGGCTGATAGTCCAGCAGCTCAATCGGCGGAACCCGCATCGATTGCAGCGGAAAGCCGGAAGGAAGAACAGGTTGTTGCTAAGTCCCAGACTAAAGAGATCGCTGTTCAGACTGGACGGTCTTATGGCCTCAAATCCGCAGCATGGTTGTTGGAAAAACCGACGAAAGGTATTGCTGTCCAGTTGATGGCAATGCCGAGCAACCGTTTGCGTGAAATTCAACGTTATCTGAAGCGTCATGGTTTAGAAAAAGACACCGTTTATTATGAAACACAGCGTGACGCCGGGCCTTATATGGTTGTTCTTTTAGCCCGCGAATTTACGACCACATCAGCAGCGCGTGCTTCCGTTCGTAAGTTACCGTCGGCAGTACAACGTTCTAAGCCTTGGGTGAGACCGTTTGGCGCGTTGCAGAGCAAGTATCGATCGGTAACACAGAACCTGGCGCAGTAATACAAACTCCAATAGCAGTTAAGCGTACGTAGTCGCATTGAGGAATTATGTCCCAGAATCCCCATCCGTTTGAGACCCTGACCCCCAGCTTTATACTTGATGCGGTGGAAAGTCATGGGTACTGGAGTGATGGCCGTAGTTTCCCGCTGAACAGTTATGAAAACCGTGTGTATCAGGTGGGGATTGAGGGTTCAGAGCCATTGATTGCCAAGTTCTACCGGCCGGGGCGTTGGACCGATGAACAGATATTGGAAGAGCACGAACTCTGCTTTGAGCTGGTCGAGAAAGAGCTGCCCGTTGTGGCCCCAATGGTCAAAGACGGTATCAGTTTGTTTCATTCAGGGGATTTCCGTTTTGCGCTTTATCCGCGTAAAGGCGGGCATGCGCCAGAGCTGGATAACCCCGATAACCTGTTTATTCTCGGTCGTTTGTTGGGGCGCATGCATTTAGTTGGTGCGGTTAAACCGTTTGAACACCGTCCTCAAGTTGACGTGCAAAGTTACGGTCACGATAGTGTGGCGTTTGTCAGTGAGCACTTTATCCCTGCAGAACTGAAGCTATCCTATGACAGCCTGACTCGCGATATCCTGCAACTGATCGAAGAGATTGTGGCGCGAGTGGGGGATGTTCGTCAGATTCGCGTACACGGTGATTGTCATGGCGGCAATATGCTTTGGCGTGATGATGCGCCGCATTTTGTGGACTTTGATGATTCACGTATGGCGCCTGCTATTCAGGATATCTGGATGTTGTTGTCGGGTGGTCGCTCGGAGCAGCTGGCCCAGATATCAGAAATTATTGAAGGTTATAACGAATTTAACGACTTTCAGCTGAAAGAACTGCAGCTGGTGGAAGTGATGCGTACGCTGCGGATGTTGCACTATTCCGCGTGGCTGGCCCGGCGTTGGGAAGATCCTGCGTTTCCGCATAGTTTTACGTGGTTTAACACCGTGCGTTACTGGAGCGAACATATTCTGGAGTTACGTGAACAGTTTGCCGCATTGCAGGAGCCTGGATTAACGCTTGTTTAGATGCACAACGCTGGCGTAAGCCGGGTCTAAACGGTAGCATAAGCCGCTGATTTTCGATTATTTAATCCCCCGTGATGTGAGCCGATGAGTTATCAGGTACTAGCCCGTAAATGGCGTCCAAAACGCTTTCAGGAGATGGTTGGACAGGAACATGTCCTCAAGGCGCTGGTGAATGCGCTGGATGATGATCGGCTGCACCATGCGTACCTGTTTACCGGTACCCGGGGGGTGGGTAAAACCTCCATTGCCCGTCTGTTTGCGAAATCGCTGAACTGTGAAACCGGCGTATCTTCATCCCCATGTGGTGAGTGTTCCGCGTGTCGGGAGATTGCCGAAGGTCGATTCGTCGATCTGATCGAAGTCGATGCGGCGTCTCGTACCAAGGTTGAAGATACCCGTGAGTTACTGGAAAACGTTCAGTACGCACCGACGCATGGTCGTTATAAAGTGTACCTCATCGATGAGGTACACATGCTCTCCACGCACTCCTTCAATGCGTTGTTGAAAACACTGGAGGAGCCACCGCCACACGTTAAGTTCCTGCTAGCCACCACGGATCCGCAGAAGTTACCGGTGACTATTTTGTCCCGCTGTCTGCAATTTAACCTCAAAAACATGATTCCTGAGCGGATTGTGGATCACCTGAAGTTTGTCCTGGGTGAAGAGGTGGTGCCTTACGAAGAGCCGGCGCTTTGGCTGCTGGCCCGTTCTGCAGATGGCTCCATGCGTGATGCGATGAGTCTGACCGATCAGGCTATCGCATTTGGTGCTGGCGAGATCAATGAAGCTGATGCCCGTGCGATGCTCGGCACTATCGACCAGCGTTTGGTCTATCGAATGCTGGAATGTCTGGTTGAACAGGACGCGCAAGGCTTGTTGGACGCAGTGCGGGATCTCGCGCAGTTTTCACCGGATTACAACACCGTGCTGGGAGATTTGATCAGTCTGTTACACCGTATTGCGGTGGGACAGGCCTTGCCCAGTGCTGTTGATAACAGTATGGGTGACAAAGAACAGGTGCAGGCACTGGCGGGGCGTTTACGTGCCGAAGATCTGCAGCTGTTTTATCAGATTGCGTTGATGGGGCGTAAAGATCTGCCGTTTGTACCGGATGCCCGGGAAGGGCTTGAAATGGTGCTGTTGCGCATGCTGGCTTTCCGACCGGCAGGTGCGGCTCCTTCTGGACCGCCAGCTAAGCTAGATTCTGCTACGTCGGCGACTGTACCTGCAGAGCCGGTTCAGCCCGCTGCTGCTCCCGTAACGTCTGCACAGCCGTCTTCACCGACAACGCCTCCTGCTGCCCCAGCAGTGGTGACAAAACCTGAGCCGTCGCCAGTGCAAGCAGCTCCGTCTCAGCCTGAATCCGTGCAGCGGCCGGAGCCAAAGCCTCGGCCTGTGCAGCAAGCTCCGTCGTCTCAAGCACCGCCCCCTGTCGAGCCAAACACGGCACCAGACATGGCGCCCGCACCGCCAGTGCACACCATGGAAGATATTCCACCATGGGAAGATGCTGATGTTCCTGCGGATAATTATGCCGGTGGTCATCAGGATCTGCCATCAGCTGCGCCGGAGACCCCGCCGGGAAAAAAGCCTGAACCTGCACCGAGAGCGGCTCCGCGTGAAGCTGCTCCAGCGTCTGTTCCTGAGGTTGCTGCTGAACCGGCGCGGACGCGCACGCAGTCTGCGGTGGATACACCTGCTCAGAATCTGAAAATTGC
>JAGSHA010000458.1 GCA_023954795.1 Oceanospirillaceae bacterium
GCGCAGGGAGATGTTGTAAGCGTCTTCGATGGTGATGTCGTCGTAACGCTCGGTAAATGGACGCAACATCTTCAACTGCTGCATCGCATCGAACAGCTCGTCGCCACACTGGATAATTTGATCTTTATTCATATCTGTTCTCTCTCTCAACCGCCCTTCCGTAACAGGCGATCTGGGGTCAGATTAAATCGCAAGCTCTGGTACACCCTTTGTAGGGCAGGCTTTCAACCTGCCAGCACCCTGAAGGGATGCCCTACAACGGCTACACGAGCTGAGTGCTTTAACCACACACTCTGAGGCCTGGATTTTGGTTCAGGACTTGAAGTACACCCTTTGTAGGGCAGGTCTCGTCGTCATCGAAGGTGATTAGCCTGCCGGCGCCCTAAAGGACGCCCTACGCTTGGATGAACTCATTCTTAAGCTCGGTGTTGAATTGGGATCGTCCTATAAGGATGCCTCAGAGCTTGATGCAGACATTCTTGAGTTCCGTATAGAACTCCAGTCCGTGTACACCACCTTCGCGGCCGATACCGGACTGCTTCGCACCGCCAAACGCCGTACGCAGATCACGCAGGAACCAGCTATTCACCCACACCAGACCTACATCCATCGATTCTGCAACACGGGTCGCACGGGAGGTGTTTTCAGTCCACACCGTAGCCGCCAGACCGTAATCAGTATCATTGGCCAGCTCGATCACTTCTTCTTCAGTGTCGAATGGGCGGATATGGCAACAAGGGCCAAAGATCTCTTCGTTAACGGTACGGGAGTCGTCCGCCAAACCGGTCCAGATCGTTGGCTCGACCCACGCGCCAGAGTTCAGCTCTTCACCCATATCCGGAATGCCGCCACCGATCACTACGTTGGCACCTTCTTCAACCGCCGTGCGGTAGTAGGAAAGAACCTTCTCTTTGTGTTCCTGACTCACCAGCGGACCGAAATCCACATCTGCGTCTTCAGGACGGCCCAGCTTCAGTTTCTCTACGCCCTCTTTCAGACGCTGAACAAACTCTTCGAAAATTGGACGTTCAACATAGACACGTTCGGTGCCCAGACAGACCTGACCGCAGTTCACGAACGCGGAACGCATGGTGCCTTCGATCGCTTTATCCATATCGCAATCAGCAAAGACGATGCCCGGGTTCTTACCACCACACTCCATAGAGATGTTGCGCAAGCCAACGGAAGCGGCACGCATGATGATCTCACCCGTACGGGTTTCACCCGTGAAGGTGATCGCGTCCACATCAGGATGAGCGGTCAGGAAGGCACCGGCAGAATCACCACCAAAACCATGCACTACGTTGTATACACCCGCCGGTACGCCGCATTCGTTCATCACTTCACCCAGCAGGGTGGCCGTTGCAGGCGTTTCTTCAGATGGCTTAACAACAACCGCATTACCACACGCCAGAGCCGGACCGACTTTGAACGTCATCAACAGCAGTGGCAGGTTCCATGGGCTGATCACGGCAACCACGCCTTTTGGTTTGCGGTGACCGTAGTTCAGCGCGCCTTGACCGTCTGGCGTATCCAGCTTGAAAGCTTCAGTTGGGTGGTTCGCCAACGTTTCAGAGAACGCTTTAAAGTTGGCTGCGCCACGGGGAATATCAATATGAGAGGCGATCTTGCGTGGTTTACCGGTGTCCTTGCACTCGGCATCCAGAAACTCTTCGAAACGCTCGTTGATGCGATCCGCAACGCGGTTCAGCATTTCAATACGCGCCGCTTGTGTCATTTTGCCCCAAGGCCCTTTCATCGCTGCCTTGGCTGCAGCAACAGCGGCAGCAACCTCAGGTTCACCGGCTTCGTGAACCATGCCGATCACACTGTTATCAACCGGGTTACGGTTTTCGAAGGTCTTGCCGCTGGCAGTACCTACAAACTCCCCGTTGATAAAGTTCTTAAAATCTTTCATTTCAAACTCTCATTCAGATGGCTATCTGTGTAAAAACCTGTGTCAAATCCATGCTGGCCCGGCAACGGCAAAACCCCGCGCTGGCAAATCGCCAACGCGGGTAACAGCTATGTGGATCAGGTCAGTGCAGTCAGGAAACGCTCGTTCAATACGCGATCATGGTAGAAGATCGCTTTACCCAACTGATCGGTGGTCCAGGTCACGGGCTCGTGGTCCGGGTAGTGGTAGTCGCCACCACAGAACACTTCAGTACGGTTACCGGATGGATCAAAGAAATAGATGGTTTTACCGTGGGTCAGACCGTGACGGGTCGGACCGATATCCAGAGACACGTCTTCCATGGAGATCAGGTCAGCTGCACGCAGCACGTCTTCCCACGTATCCAGGAAGAAA
Source organism: Oceanospirillaceae bacterium (assembly GCA_023954795.1). Classification (GTDB taxonomy): domain Bacteria; phylum Pseudomonadota; class Gammaproteobacteria; order Pseudomonadales; family Balneatricaceae; genus Pontibacterium. The sequence continues at coordinate 2,312 of JAGSHA010000458.1, forward strand.
GAGGCGTGGTGGAACTTGGCCTTTTCAGGGTGTTTGATGAAGGCAACATCGTGCGCTTTCATAGAGGCAGTCAGGAACTGTGCAACACGATCACCGTTCTCATCCAGCACCTGCTCAGCCAGATCAAAGCCCAGCACATCGCAGAACAGTTTCAGCGTACCGTCGATGTCGTCGCCGTACAGCAGACAGTGGTCAAAGCGCGTCGCCTTCATGCCGGTCAAGCCACGTGGCCATGCATCAGGGTTCACATTGGAGACGCCCCATTTACCGGTCTGCTCTTTCTCAGCGTAGATCTCGAATAAATGTCCGGTTGGAGAGTCGAAACGGACACGACGACCACAACCGTTCAGTTCGCCCGCCGGAATCTCTTCCACGTTGCAACCAAACTCCACCAGCTCTTTCTGCAGCTGAGCCAGTACGTCATTGTTCAACACTTTGTAAGC
>JAGSHA010000373.1 GCA_023954795.1 Oceanospirillaceae bacterium
AAAGAGGTCGTATCAGACGAAACCAAAACGGACGCACTGAAGATCGCCCGCGCAACCCAAAAACCGGGCCAGACCAAGGAACAGACCAAACTGATCGCCCAGGGGATTGAGAAAGGGATTGCTCAGTATAAGAAACAGCAAAAGTCCAAGGCTCGCGAGCAGGATCGCCAGCGCAAGAAGGTGAAATCCGCAGCCTCTGGCAATGCCCCTGAAACAGTTACCGACACTCCCCAAACGGCCCAGTCGGGTTCTAAGCTCCCCTGGATTCTACTTGTGATCTCCTGGCTGGGGTTCGCCGCCTACCTGTTCAATCAACACAGTGCCTGAGTGCTTTCTAGCAGCGTTAATCATCCAAGCAGTGGTTCTAAATATAGGGTAGACGGGGTAAATGCCAGGGCCCGTCTTCCAGCGATAAGCGGCCACCCCGGTCGCTGTCTGACCCAAAATAGACATCTACCCCATACGTTAGAAACTGGATGCTTATAAGAGAACACTTACACCCTGCGAAGCACAAACATTTGATACCCGAATTCATCCGGGTATTTGCCGCAGATATCCAGTTCCTCTTCAATATCCTTAATCGCAGGCGACCCTATCATTTCATCTTTAATGGAACTGACTCGCGCCTGAAGTGGTTCAAAATAGGCGCTCCAGGCCTCTTCGTTTAACGTAAAACTATCAATGACCTCATAACCCGCGGCTTCCGATTGTTTAACGCGTTCATCAACGGTTGCCATCTCCGGGTAGGCCTTTTCCCAGTACGCTGCAACCTCTTCACTGGGACTGTTTGTAAGCCAGACTAAGTCGCTAAACACCAATACTCCGCCGTCTTCCAAAAGTGTTTTCCATTCTTTAAGCGCCTTAGTCACGCCCATAATATAGGCGCTGCCTTCTGACCAGATAACGCCAAAGCTGGCTTCCTTAAACGGCAAATCCATCATGCTTGCACAGCTTGTCGTGACTTTGTGATCGACACCCACTGCTTTTGCCCGCTCCACTAAACGCGCTAACGCTGGCGCATCGTTATCGACAGCGGTGATCTGTGCTTCGGACTGTTCAGCGAGAACAAAGGTAGCAACTCCGTTCCCGCACCCCACTTCAAGGATCTTCTTCGGCGTGAACGGGATTTTTGATAACGCTTTTAATGTCTCAGAGTCTGAACCGGGTCCCCATCTGTCGAGTGCTTCATACACACGGAGAAAGTCAGCCATGTAACGTTCATGTTCGTTCATATTCTTTGATAACCATTTCAATCTTAGGGCTTCTTGTTCATTGAAGCCTTGTTTTATTAGCCAATCTAAATGTGCATCGGGTGCCACTCTGTCGATGGTTTCATGCCATTCTTTATGGCCTTTTTCCCCTAACAGCGCTGCGAGCAAGCGCCTTGCGTTGTGCTTTTCGGCGATTTCATCATCTAATTGAGACAATCGATTCAGCAGAACCTCTCGATCTATCCGGGCGTTTAAGCACGCTTTACATTCATTTAGCGTGAGTCCGCCAGCATGGAGCTGCTGTATCAATCGTAAGCGCTGGACATCGTATTCGCTGTATACACGATAACCATTACTGAGTCGTTTCCCTTCAATCAGTCCTAGTTTTTCGTAATACAGCAATGTGGTTCGTGATAATCCAACCTGCTCCGCCAGCTCTGATATTCGATACATTCATTGTTCCTCTTGAAGGAGCGCTAACCTCCATTGAAAACCATCATAAACTGTGAAGTAGTAGACAGGTCAACGGATGATTTCTAAGCGATCAGACCAATGTGTTGGTTAGGAAAATCAGTGAAAAGAACCAAACTAGTTGATGGCGTGAGTCTACTGAGGTGCCCCCGTTGTCTCGGTAGCCGACCTATAAGGAATTCAGGATAGACCGTTAGCAATGCCTGCTAAGTTACGAAAGCAGATCTGGAGATTTGTGCTTTCAGACAAGGTACGCTGGCGCGTTATCGCGAGTTTCTGAGCAACGTTCAGGCTTGGCTATTCTTGAATCGCATGTTTGATATAGGCGCGGCAGATATTACGGGTCAGGTTCATTAAGAGGATAAAGGACTGTTCACCATCGATTTCCGGCAGGGAGGCAAACAGAGGGTTTCGAATATGCAGGACTACAGAACCCACTGTCGGTGTTACATCACCAATCACCGGATTCATTGAAAGCATGCTGATAAAACCAACGCATTCGCCAGGCCTGAGAACGTTAACGATTTGGTTTTTTAACTGTGGGCCACAAAAGAGTGTGCTATCACCGTCGATCAGTATGTAAAAACCGTTCGGAGACTGGCCATCCCGGAATAGCAGATCGCCGGGCTCCGTGCGGTATATCTCGCACTGATCCAGCAGATGCTCGACAAAGTCTTGATTCAAAGCACCAAACACCGACAACTCCCGAAGGTGCTCAATGGTGTAATGCTGATCAAACTGCGCTTTTGTTAACTGCTCCATGGATACTACCTCCACTACTCTGCATCCAGTTTAGTTAAGTCCTCACCGGGTTGCATCGCAACAGCTGCTTATTTTTAATGGTACAAATCTGTTCTGCCATCTCCAGAGCATCATCTATATCAATACCGCGATAACGACCGATACTCTCTAACTTGGTATGTCTCGGGAGCAAGTGCTGGTTTAGTTCATCTCATTGAAGGGGGCGCTTTCCGACCCAAAGCGGACATGAAACCTGTACGGCCGGGAGCCTGCAATGCGGGTTATTCGATGCTATTCACGGTAATCATTGTGGCAAGCTTTGCAAGACTGCGCTAACTCAGAATATGCTTTAGCAGCCCCCTCAGCATCTTTACTTAAACCAGCCCGCTGAAGCCGCTCTGAAGCCCTGATTTGAGTTTCGGCACGTACTTCAAACTGTTCAAACTCTTCCCAGATTAGATTCAGCGCTTCCGATGGAGGCTGATTTGAGCCTTCAGGGAAGTAGTCTGCCAGCTTCCTCGCCCATCGGTTAATTACCATCGCTTCCTGAGCAACAGCACCAAAGTCATTGTTGCGAACCGCTTTCTTGAGCAACTTCATCGACTCTTTAGATTCTTTGAAGTTATCCATTCGCTCTTTAACGATACCTGTCGCCCCTGAGTGAGCCCAAAGCGTGGAAGAGAAAGTAAAAAACGTGACAAAAAGCACTTTGGACCTGAAATTCATACACTCTCTCCTTCGGTATCGAGTTACTGATAATACCATGACGTTTGGCTACATCCGGGCGAATCTCCTAGCCCATAGTAACCGAACTTAAGCTTGTTAAATTGCTTTTTTAACGCTGCTATGAGGTCCACATTGTGCCGATAAGCGACCGTCTAGATCGCTACAGACCAGCTCTCAGTACTGCGTCATGCAGTTGGTCGCTTTGCGACCCAAAGCGGACCTATGAGGTATGACTACTTGAGCTTCGGCTAGGTGTCAGAAGCGGATGTGAAACTTGGTACCTGCGCTTCATTGGGACTATTCTTCCAGTAACCTGACAGGAATATTCAGCTTAGCGTAGCCCCCCTTATAAGTAAGAAGATATTGCAGAATGAACACATCCCATATACATATCGTAGTGGTTGTACACTTTGCAATAGCTTTCATTTGCTATGCAATTCAATGGATTGCTGCATCAATAACCATTGGCTGTATAGGGGTAGTATTCGAGTTGGCTGCATATATCTATTGGGTTAATGCCAGCACAAAACCTGATAGCTCAAGCTCCCAAAAAAATAGGCATGGATGAATTACCAAACACCGGACTGTGTCTAAC
>JAGSHA010000289.1 GCA_023954795.1 Oceanospirillaceae bacterium
CACCCTGAGCTTCCGCTGCCAGTTTAGCGGCATTCCAGGAGATTGCTGATGTAACGAGTTGGTATTTATGCCCTTCATAAAACAATGTTTCCATCTATAAACCCGCTCCTTTGGCGTCCATGATTGTTTTAAAGATGCCGAAGAAACCTCAGGCAACGTCGTATTGGATAACGACCAGAGTATTGCTTTTCAGTCTCTCAGGTACAGCGGTAAATTATAGAAGGCATCCACCAAAAGGCGAACACAATCAGATATTTACCTCGCCAGACAACTTCGCTAGAGTAACCCGTTCAAAAATCACGTATATGGAGATACGCATGCCTACCGCATCTGAACACCTGTCTCAGTACGGTGTAACCGTCGAACAAGCACGCAGTTTTATCCTTGGTAATCTGAATAACCTTCCCAATATCATCAACGTTTGCAGTCAGTTTGGTGTGACCAATGAGATGCTGGCGGAGATCTATGGCGGCGGTATCACCGCGAACACTGTTATCACGTATTTTAATGCCAATAGCGTCGATAGTACGGTACTGGATACGTCTACCGATAACTCGACTCCCGATGATTCCACATCAGCCAATACCCAGTCACTGGTGGGAACATGGTTTGCTCAGGATCTGTCAGATGGCATCGGAACTCAGCAACTGATTTTCAACTCAGACAATACATTCACCTCGACCGATTTTAACTCAGCCTTGCAGCCCGGTGAGATTAACGGCTCAGAGTCAGGCACTTACAGCTGGGATCAAAGCACAGGTGTTTTGACAACTCAGGTGACGAATGATGAGAACGGAACCCTCGGCCTGAACACCGGATCAGCCATCACCATCAACTTCGGCAGCTCAACGGATAGCTTCACCATGCTGGACGGCGGTGAAACCTTTAACTTCGCCAAAGTGACTGAAAGTTCCGCGTCATCGATTGTGGGTAACTGGTATATCCAGGAACAGAACCTGGGTACCAACACCGTGTATTTCTCCATCTTTGAAGATGGTACCTATGCTTGGTCCGAAGATGTTGCTACACCTTCTACTGGAGAGTCTGACGGTATTGAACAGGGGAGTTATACCTGGGATGCGAGCACCGGGCAATTTACGCCACAGGTATCCAGCGATAGTAACGGTACTCTTGGGTTTTCAGGCACGACATCCACCCAGATTATCAGTAACGCTGCGGATAGCCTGACAGTAACTATGGATGGAGAAACCTTCTCCTTTATCCCTGCGACAAACGCCGTATCATCCACCAGCGCTAACTTATCGTTCACTGCGGATGAGCTAGAAGGTCAAATTCTCTATAACGTCTTTAAAGATGATCCGAACGATCCCTGGACAGTGGCGACCTTTGAATTCTTCGATAACGGCACCCTGAACGCTGAAAATGGCATTGTGGACAACCCTGATCAGTATCAGGCACTGCCTTACGAGATCACAGAGCAGGGGTATCTGAAATACTATATGGAGCGTTCTCTCGATGTGGTCGCCAAGATTACCGACAGCACATCGAACTCAATGGTCTCCTGGATCAACATCAATGACCCGGAGAACGGATTTAACACCCCGCTCCCTGAATCGATGATCGCGCAACACCAATACAATCAGTCGATAGGCAGCAGTGCGGATACACAGGAGTACTTCTTCTACAATCTGAACGATGTTCAGCTATTTATCGCCTGATACACATCAAAAAGAAGGGGGCTTAGCCCCCTTCTTTAACACTCGCTTTCGAAATAAGTTTATTCGCTGTAACCCAATTCTTTCTGCAGGGCCCCTGCCACCGCCGAAAACTCGGCCAGCTCTTGATCATTCAGACTGCTTTTACGGTTAATTTTCGAGCGATCAAACGCATTTTCGTCAAAATGACGGGCGTATTGTGCAACGATCTCGCCCGCTTGGTTTTCAAGACCAGAAAACTCCAGCAGTTCCCCGAGTACTGTTTGCGGATCAGATACAAGATCTTCGTAGCGAACTTCCCGGTAGTCCTGCTTCTGTTGCGCCATCGCGCTCCGGGTTTTCTCAAGCAATGCACACCAGTTATGCGCCAGCACTCCAACATCACCCCAACCCAGCTTCTTCGCCGATTCCACAACGCTGAGCCCGTTCCGCACCATGTAGATAACCCGGCACTCACCCAGGCAATCTCTCAACTCATCGGCAAAGCGGCTAATCTCAGGTGTTTTGTTTATCCACAGGGGCTTATTTTGTCCCGCGCTATGAGCCGCACCAAGTTGATTGATCAACTCTCCCGTTGCCTTGGCCACGGTCTCATAATCCGGGGCACCCGCTGTTGTTTGCTCCCACTGATCCAGCATTACCAGAGCCGACTCAAGATCATAACTCAGGCAGTCAAATCCGATTGAGTACTGCTCATGAGCAGCCTTGCCGCTATGTTGCGCACCACTGATCCGGTCCAGAGTCGAACGAAGATCAAACTCCATCCGCGCCCTTACCGCTGCGGCCGTAAAACCGGCCGGTTCAGGCGGATTGATATACTGGCGCTCAAACTGTTCCTCTTCAGAGTGCTTTAACACATACAACCAGCGCAGTGCTTCGCACAGCATCTTGGTTTCAAACCAGGGGGCCGCCTGATCATGCATCCCCATCAGGTTGACCAACAGGGTGGTTCCACTTCGAAACCCACCAATGAAAACCGGCTTGTATTCAGCCACGCGATACTCCAGGGATATAGAAAAAAACAACAGCCTCCTAAACTGAGGCCGACACAACGTATGCGGCTATTGTCTGTAACCGTTGATTTGATTACAAGTCGCAGCAGGAATACCGTGCCAGGAACCTCAAAAGAGATCCAGCGTACCGACCTGCCCAACACCGGTAATCTCAACAGACTCCTCAATTGAGATGTCTCCCCCCTGATCGGCGGCCTGTATCTCTGAGGCAGAATCCAAAGGGGTAGCCTGCGATGTCAGCTGAATCTCTGAGGTGAACGATGAATGACCACCTTCGTAGTCCGCTAACGTTGTCACAATCAGATCATCGATGAATACATAGGAATCCTGAGACGGCCTAAACGCATCCGTGCTGCCACCTGCCCAGATATCAATCAGTACTTTGTTAATACCATACTCATCGGATGATCTGAGCAGATAGTCATTACGTGCCGCGACAAGTTGACCATCGATCCAAGTTAACACGGTGCCGTTCTGCTCCCCGGCCGTATTCAAAATAACCCACTGTTCCAGCGTATAGGTCACACCGGTCTCGAACGAATAGCTATTGTCACCGAGCTGGTAGGCATCATCCTGCTCCGACTGTTCAAGGTCATAGCGGTACTGTACCGACCTGCCATCTTCACGATACATAGAGCGCAGGCTGAATCCATCATAGCCATCTTCTACCGCCAGCGGCTCGCGTTGGCCTGTTGCGTTATTATCGCCCCCTACTCCAGAAAGCCCCGGCATCTTACCACCGTGAGCCCAATCGAAGCCCTCGCCAAAGCGGATATCAAAACGGAAGGAGAGGGCCTCATAGTCCTGCCCCAGACTGATATAGGACTGCAAACCCTCTTTCAAAACACCTTGCTGCAAGGTCACTTTGAGCATGTTGTCATTGTCGACCTGCTCAATCGTATGCAGTTGGTTGTCATTGCCCCCGGGACCCCGCCCCATATCCTCCTGGTATTCTGTGAGGCTGTAGTCGCCGAGGTCACGGTGATCGAAATCCTGTGAGAAGATCACCTCACCGGATATCACCGCAGGATCGGCGGTGACTTCGGAAAATGGCGAGCGAAGCGTCTCCATAGAGTCGGCGCTGCTTCGCTGGATAACAGAATATTCCGCCGCTGCACTGATCTTGTTGGCAAACAGCTGGGCAGCTTGCCCCCAAGAGGGATGCTCAAAACTAATGCCTTGCAGTGCATCTATCGTCTGCAACATCACCTCTGCACGCGTTTCATGCGCATCCAGCTTTCCGGCCATCCAGCTTATTGCCCAATCTTTACTCGCGTCACTGGCGTTTTCCCCCACCAGCGTAGTGATAAATGCTGCGGCAAACTGCTGATTAGAAAGATCAGAGGAGTAGATCCCCTGAAACGCGGAGGTTTGTACCAGGCTTTCCGCCAATGCTGAACGCCCCGCCCCATTATCCAGAACGGCGGTAAACTGATTGAGATAGGTCGCCCCGGGTGCCGCATCGAACATCCCCACAACCAGCGCAAGAACGGTGTTTTGAACATCTGTAGCCATGACGCATTTCCTAATACTAATTCTTGAAATCAGTGTTGGGCGATTATTAGTCGCATCCGCTGCGCCTAATCGTCCAACACGTCACAAACAGAAACGGAGCGCCCAAAAGAGCACTCCGTTTTTAACAACTCGGCAAACAGCGGCATACTGCCGCCACTTATCAACAGGCGGCTTACAAGCCTTTATACAAACTCAAGCCCGGTTTGGGAGAGTCCGGTCAGGTTAATATCCTGCGTATTCAGAGCCAGATCCGCTGCCAGCACACCTAACCCACCGATGGTGTAGGTCCCGTTGTCCAGCAAGCCAACATATTGCGCTAACGCAGCGTCACTCGGCTCTACGCCCACAACGTTGGTGTACAGGCGGTTC
>JAGSHA010000502.1 GCA_023954795.1 Oceanospirillaceae bacterium
GCTGGCGATTGATCCCGGGCAGGTATTTGGCCCGTTACAAGGGATCGAGGTGAAAGATCCGGCGTTTGGCCTTGATGCTGTCTGGGTTGAGCAGGCGCAGAAAGAGCATGCACAATCGCTGGGCTATACCGTTGTCGATGCCTCGACCGTTGTGGCGACGCATCTGAACCAGCTGTTACAAAATAATGCGCATGAGCTGCTGGGGCATGAAGAAGTTCAGCAGCTGTTGGATATGTTATCGAAAGGGTCACCAAAACTGGTTGAGGAGTTGGTGCCGGGTAAATTATCTGTCAGCGTGTTGCTGAAGGTGCTGCAGAATCTGTTGATGGAACAGGTGCCTTTGAAAGACTTCAGAACGGTGGCAGAGACATTGGCCGACGCAACCGGGCGGACACAAGATCCGGTCGCGTTGACTGCGGCCGTGCGAGTGGCATTGGCCAAGCTGATCGTGCAAACCATCAATGGTGCCGAGCTGGAGCTGCCTGTGATTACACTGGATTCTCAGCTTGAACAGTTACTATTGTCATCCGTGCAGCAGCAAGGTGAGGATGGTGGTTTGGTATTGGAGCCAGGAATGGCCGAGCGTTTACAGGCGTCGCTGGCGGCAACGGCTGCGCAGCAGGAAATGAGCGGAAGACCGTCCATACTGCTTGTGGCAGCGCCGGTACGTCCGTTGATGGCTAAGTTTGTACGTTATGGAGATCACCATATTCACGTGTTGTCCTATCAAGAGATCCCGGAAAGTAAGCGGGTCACTATTGTCGCGACAGTAGGGGGGCAGCAGGGCGTTTAGGAGCTGATATCTTAAAGGCCGCTGATAGATAGGTGGGTTATGAAAGTTAAACGATTTTTTGCACCCGATATGCGTCAGGCGATGGCGCGGGTACGTGAGGAAGTGGGTCCCGATGCGGTGATCGTTTCTAATCGTCGTGTCGCTGGTGGTGTGGAAGTTGTTGCGGCCCATGAACATGAATATGAAGCTGCTCAGGTTGAATTTAAGCGTGATCGAGCACGTAAAAAGCGTCGTGATGAGCAGATCCGCCTACTGACAGGTAAAGGGGGGCAGCCTTCGCCGTCGCCGCTCATTGCCGAAAAGGAGAAGGCAAAGGCTCGTATTGCGGCAGCTCAACGGGAAGATGAAGTTCCACCTGCGGTGACGGGTAATCGTAACCAGCAAATCGAAGCGGATGATGACCTTGAATCCATACTGGCTTCGCTGAAAGAAAGGCAGCGTGCAAGACCGGCTGAACCAGAAGCACCCGTTGCTATGGTGAGACCTGAGCCTACCTTAGATGTTCCTCCATTGAGTCCCGTTTCACCTCCTGCAGGGGGGGATAGCGCGTTGCAAGTCATGCAGCAAGAGATCCATCAGCTGCGTGCGATGTTGGAGAAACAAACTCAAATGCCGCCTTCGTCTGAGTCTCTGGTATCTCCATTAGAGCGTAAGCTCAATGCGCTTGGTCTGAGCTCTCGCTTGCAAAAACATCTGATGACGGGTGTTGAATTGGGTATGGCGGCCGATAAAGCATGGCAGAACGCATTAGCACGACTTGCCGAATCTGTGCCCGTTATGGGAGAAGAGTTTACTGAACGCGGCGGAATGATTGCCTTTGTAGGGCCGACCGGGGTGGGTAAAACGACCACGATTGGTAAATTGGCTGCCCGTTACGTGCTGAGATACGGAAGCTCGAGTGTCGCACTTGTCACGACTGATACCTACCGTATTGCCGCACATGAGCAGTTAAAGACCTTTGGCCGAATTCTTGATGTGCCTGTGCGGGTCGTTGATGACGCCAACAGTCTGGAGCAGGTGCTGCAGTCTTTACGGAACAATCGTCTGGTATTAATTGATACGGCAGGATTAAGC
>JAGSHA010000263.1 GCA_023954795.1 Oceanospirillaceae bacterium
CGATCAGCTGGAACACCCCGTCATCAGCAAACAAGATGCTGATCGGCATTTCAAAGACACCGCAGGTTAATGCAACATCCAGTGAATCTCTTGCGTTAGAGCGTCCGTAGGGTGCGCGGCGATTAATGATAAGTACTTTCTTCTTATCGGACATGGCTCAGGCTCCAAAGGTAATAACACGGTCGGACTGAGCAATAGCATCGGCCAGATGACCCAGCCCTGAAAGCTCAAAACCATCTGCCAGGTTAGAACCTGACTTGCCGTATCGGCCTGCTTCGTTAGCATCCAGAATCCCACGGCGGACAGCGGCGGCGATACAGACTACGAGATCCAGCTCATGTTCAGCGGCCAGAGTGTTCCAGTCAGCGGGGATATTGATTTCATCCTGAGGTGGAGAGGCGAGGGCGCTCCCTGTGTGAATGCCATCGCCGTAAAAAAACACGCGGTGTAGGCTGTGACCTTTTTCGAGCAGGCTTCTCGCAAAGCGTAGAGCCGTTTCGGCAGACTGGCAGCTATAAGGCGCAGCCTGTACAACAATTGAAAATATCATCGGCAAGCAACTGTAATAAAAGAAAAAGCCCCCTAATCTTAACAAGAAAAGGGGGCTTTAGCAGAGCTGATTAAGCGACGGACGCTTAGTCGTCCATAGAGAATCCAGCAAGGGCCAGCATATGTACGAACAGGTTGTAGATGTTCAGGTACAGGCTAACAGTTGCCATGATGTAGTTGGTGTAGTGGCCGTTAACGATGTTGCTGGTGTCATACAGGATGAAACCAGCCATCAGCAATACGATGAACGCAGAGAACGCCATGTGCATTGCGCCAACTTCAATACCGAACATAGGCAGTACGAACAGGGCAACCATTGCAATCAAAGCAACGATCGCACCAGCGGACAGGAAGCCGCCCATGAAGCTGAAGTCTTTCTTGGAGGTCATTACGTATGCGGACAGACCCAGGAAGGTCAGGGCGGTCATGCCCAGCGCAGTCATAACGATATCACCGCCGTTTGCCATACCCAGGTAGTGGTTCAGCAGAGGGCCGAGTCCGAAGCCCATCAGGCCAGTGAACAAGAAGACCAGTGGTAGTGCAGCTGCGCTGTTCTGTTTTTTGTTCAGAACGAACAGCATAATGAAGCTAACGAGGATGCTGCCAATATACACGATGAACGGTGGGTTGATGGCCATAGAGATGGCAGCAGTAACCGCACTGAATACCAGTGTCATGCCCAGCAACATATAAGTGTTGCGGATAAGTTTGTTGGTTGTCAGTACTGATTCTTCCCTGCCAGCACTATAAGTGTCAACGTTACGCATGTTTGTCCTCATGGGTTTGTTGTTGCGTTATAGCTATTTATAGGGATTAAGACAGTTTTTTCAAGAGAAGTTTAGTTTTTGTCATGCTAATTGATGGTTAATTTCCTATCTTTTCAGTCAGGTATCGATCAATCTGTATTTTTCGATAAAAAACTTCGGCTTTTTCTGATGAATGACCAGATTTCATCGTATTTTCTTGTGGTGTCAGGCTTTAGTTGTTTGCGCGGATCTAAGCACTTAAAATTGCTGTCCTCCCAAATTTCTTTGATTCTGAAGTACATAGCCCATGTGTGAACTCGACATCCTCTTTGAGGACGATAATCTGATTGCCGTCAACAAGCCTTCTGGTCTGCTGGTCCATCCCAGCTGGATTGCGCCAAGGGGAACGCCGAATCTCACCAGTATGCTGAGAGAGTACCTGCAAGGCACTGCCTATACGATTCATCGTCTCGACCGTCCCACGTCCGGTGTTATCGTGTTTGGCAAGAACAAAGAAACCGCGCAAAAGATGAATCAGAAGTTTGCTGACCGTGAGGTACAGAAAACCTATCTGTGTATGACGCGTGGTTATACCCCGGAAGGGGATGTGATCGATTATGCGTTGAAAGAGAAGCTGGATAAGTTGGCGGATAAAATGTCGAATCCCGACAAACCAGCACAAGAAGCGGTATCTGAATACCGCCGACTGGGTACGGTAGAGTTGCCAATGGCTGTAGGACGATATGACGTCTCTCGCTATTCATTGGTTGAGGTCAAACCCAAAACCGGTCGTAAGCATCAGATTCGCCGTCATATGAAACACATATCCCACCCTCTGATTGGTGATACTAAGCACGGGGATGGACGCCATAATAAAGCGTTTCGTGACCACTTTGACCTGGACCGGTTGTTGTTAATGGCGATTGAACTGAGCTTTCGTCACCCTGAAAGTGGTGAATTACTGACAATAAAAGCGCCGGTTGATGCATATGTCGATCAGCTTTTCAGTCAGTTCGGCTGGTCAGGTGCATACCCGGTATAACGGGTTTCTCCCGTTTCCTTTCTATACGCGACTATGTACAGGTCGCGTATTCATAAAAGATGGGTCAAAATGAATCCCTAAATACAGGGAGAGCCCATATGCGTTTTCTGACCGTAGTACTGATGCTCGTGTTGGCAAGTTATCCTTCACATGCAGATTCTACTCGTTTGCTTAAATTTGACGGTGCGGCAATCGAATCTCCGTATTGGTTTAAAGAGAGTTTTCTCGAATTCGGTGATGATCTGGCTGAGGCAGCAGAGAGCGATAAAACGTTGATGCTGTACTTTCATCAGGCCGGATGTCCTTACTGCTTCAATATGATCCAGCAGAATTTTCTGGATGCACAATTAGCTCCCTTTATTCAGCAGAAATTCGATGTAGTCGCGTTGGATCTGTGGGGTGATCGTGATGTTGTGTTGCCAGATGGTGCGGAGTTGACTGAAAAAACGCTCGCGACTCACTGGAAGATTCAATACACCCCCACACTTATTTTTTTAAATCCGGACGGCAGTATTAACCTGCGTATCGACGGCTACCGTCCCAAGCCAGTGTTCTCTCAAGTATTAGATTATGTCCTAAATGGCCAAACCGAAGGTGGGTTGGCGCAAGCACTCATTCAGCAGAGTGATGAGGATATGTATCCTGAGCCCTTTTTGCTTGAGACGCGCGACCTGAGCAGCCTTAAAGGTCAGCTTACTGCAGTCATGTTGGAATATAAGGGGTGTGATGATTGTGAATCCCTGCATCGCAATGCAATCGCGCGACCGGCCGTCTATGAACAGTTGGAGCCTTATCAAGTCGTGCGCTTTGACGCTACCAGCGACCAGCCGCTTACGTTGCCTGATGGCACTGACATTACACCGAGTCAGTGGGTTAAAGAGCTCGGGGTAAACTACTATCCGACGACGTTGTTGCTCGATGAGTCAGGCACAGAGCGTTTTCGAATTGGGGGGTACGTGCAGTCGTTTCACTATGCAACAGCATTGGAGTACGTCAGCGCAAAAGGGTATGAGCAATTCCCAGAGTTTCAGCGTTTTCTCAATGATCGTGCAGACCGCATGAGAGAGAAGGGAAAGAAGGTTGTGATCACGGAATAATCATAAAGTAACGTTGTGCCATGCAAGTCTGCAAATACCTGACAAAAGATAGTTATTTACGTCCCTGACGCTATTGTCTTGCCTTTCGCACTGCTGTAATTTTCCAGTTCTATTTCAACCCAGTTTTTTGACGGTTCAACACGCCTTATGAGCACACAACAGAGTTTGCAGGAAGTCATCAAAGAGAAAAATGGTGCAATTCGTATCGGTATTATCGGTGCAATGGATGAAGAGGTTGAGCTGTTAAAAGCCTCGCTGGAAGGGCGTGAGGATCATGAGTATGCCGGCTACCATCTGTTTTCCGGGCGTATGCACGGGAAAGATGTTGTCGTACTGAAGTCAGGCATCGGTAAAGTAAATGCAGCCATCGGTACCACGCTGCTGCTACGTGAGTTTCAACTGGACTGTGTCATCAATACCGGCTCTGCCGGCGGCTTTGATCCAGAGCTGAATGTCGGCGACATCGTGATTTCTGAAGACGTTCGCCACCATGATGTGGATGTCACTATTTTTGGTTACGAGCCGGGCCAGGTGCCAGGCTTACCTGCATCGTTTAAGCCGGAACCGTTGCTGGCCGATGTGGCTGAGCGCTGCATATCTCGTATGGAAGGTATGAAAACGGTCAAAGGGCAGATCGCAACCGGTGATGCGTTTATGAACGATCCAGAGCGTGTTGCGCGTACCCGCGAAGTTTTCCCGCAAATGCAGGCGGTTGAGATGGAAGCGGCTGCGATTGCACAGACTTGTCATCAATTCGGTACGCCATTTATCGTTATTCGCGCACTGTCTGATATCGCCGGCAAGGAATCGAATCTATCCTTTGAGGAGTTTCTGGTAACCGCGGCCAAGCACTCTGCCGAGATGGTGATGGCGATGGTTGATGAGCTCGCAGGGCAACACTAATTCATAATGGAACACCCGGCTGAAGGCACTCAGCCGACAGTGAAATGAGGCACTATATCAATGAAGGCAACCTTTAACCCTCCTGTACGTACACTGATGGGCCCGGGGCCCTCTGACGTAAGTCCACGTGTATTGTCTGCAATGGCTCGTCCGACGATTGGTCATCTTGATCCTGAGTTCATCCGCATGATGGATGAGATCAAGGAGATGCTGCAGCTTCTCTTTAAAACCAAAAGCCCTCTGACAATGCCGGTATCTGCGCCGGGTTCTGCGGGTATGGAAGCGTGCTTCGTTAACCTGGTTGAGCCGGGCGATAAAGTCGTTGTATGCCAGAATGGTGTATTTGGCGGCCGCATGAAAGAGAACGTTGAGCGTTTTGGTGGTGAAGCCATCATGGTGCAAGACGACTGGGGCAAGCCGGTAGACCTGGATAAGGTTGAAAAAGCACTGGCGGATAACGACAACGTTAAAGCTTTGGCTTTTGTTCATGCTGAGACGTCTACCGGTGTCCGCTCTGATGCAGAATCCCTGTGCGCACTTGCACAGAAGTACGGTTGCCTGAGCATCGTTGATGCAGTGACTTCGTTGGGTGGTATCGATGTGGACATGGACGGCTGGGGGATTGATGCAATCTACTCCGGTACACAGAAGTGTCTGTCCTGCCCGCCGGGAATTTCACCCGTCGCGTTTGGTGAGAAGGCAATCGAAGCGGTGAAAAGCCGTAAAACACCTGTACC
>JAGSHA010000173.1 GCA_023954795.1 Oceanospirillaceae bacterium
AGATTTATCGTGTGAAATAAAAAACCGGAGCAATGCTCCGGCGAAAACCCTGATTGGGCAGGGTGATAGAACGGGAAGGAATCGAGGGTTGGAACCTTCAGGGTATTTACGAACAAGTCCGACACGACTCTGATTTTCAGAGACCGTCTCGGACTTGTTTGCAGATCTTTTAGAGCAACAGACCGATTTGAACCAGCAATGGGAAAATGGCAACAGCCAGTCCGCCCAGAACCATCAGGATAGTAGGGATAACACCGATTACTTCTACACCTTGTGCATCATGTGACATAGCTTGGTTCCTCTCATAATCTGAAAATCTTTCGCTTTGTCAGGTATATAGCAATGCAGGTGCCAACTTATAATTTACTTTATTAACTCTATGAAAATAAAAGAAATTATTGTTTTTTGGTGATGTTATGAAACGCGTTTAGCTTATGTGGTGTGACATATATGTCATAAACTGATGGTTGGTTTTGTCGTATTTGGCGGGTTTCGGTGCTGGCACAAGTAGGGAAATCAGGGATGCAGACAAGATCCGCACCCCGGCACACATCGGAATGAACGCAGGAGAACGGTAGATTTAAGCGATAACACGTCGGTACAGGTGACGTAACCCCCGCATAAGCTGCCAGCCCGCCAGACACCCTATACTGTTGGCCAGAATATCCAGAAGCTCAAACATCCGGGTGGGCAGTTGCCATTGCACCAGTTCAATCCCGATTCCCCAGAGAATGACAAACACAGCCAGTCGCCAGCTGGCTTTGGGAAAGCCAAAGTAGGCAGCTCCTGCGACGCCAAAATAGGCCAGAAAGTGCAGAATTTTGTCAGATAGATCCACGCCAGGCGTTTCTACGGAAGGCATGGTGCTGAGATAGGTTACGAGAAAAAGCAGGCAATAAAAGGGAAGCTGACGCAGCCTGAGCTGGAACGGCATGGATATGTCCTTATTTAAAAACGGGTCTGTCGGTTTATGCTGACTCGGCGGATGACTGTGCACATCGGGTGCAGTTTTTCCCTTCACTTTTCGCGAAATACAATGCCTCGTCTGCGCGGTGTATCAAGGATTCGATTGTATCGCCCTCTTGCACCTCGGCGATACCAAAGCTACAAGTGATTGGATGATTATCAAAACGAAAGTCGTATGACGCTATTGCCTGACGTAGCTTTTCAGCAATCAGCAACGCCGTTGCTAATCGGGCTTCAGGTAGCACGATCAGAAACTCCTCCCCGCCCCAGCGACCAAAGTGGTCGGTTTCGCGGAGCTCCTGGTTCACAATGCTGGCCAGTTGACTCAGCGCACGGTCGCCCTCGTTGTGACCATAGGAATCGTTCACCCGTTTAAAGTCATCAACGTCAAAAAAGATGACCGCAAAATGACGCTGATAACGTTGATACAGCCTCAGTTCGTTATTCAGATATTCGTAGAGTTTATTGCGGTTATAGATACCCGTGAGCGGGTCGTGTTGTGCCATGAACTTCAATCGGGTGTTGTAGTTAGATATGACCTTATAGCGATAAGCGATCAGTAGTATCAGCAAACAGAATGCGGCGCCAATCAGCCAGATATGGGTGTAGTCCACTTTATAGGCGTAGTTGATGTTCAACCACTGATTGGCGATGCTGTTGTGTTCCCGCGGCGACAGGTTTGCGATGGCGTTATTGAAGACGTCCAGCAATACTTGATTATCTCGCCGTACCGCTACACTGATATCCCATTGGTCGTTGAGCGTATCGTACAGGGTGATGCCCAGCATATGCTCTTTTTGCAGGGTGTGACTAATACTGGCGGGCGCATCGATAAAGCCGAACACATCCTGCGTTTCTACCCGCTTCAGCCCTTCGCTGACGGTGTTGACGGGCAGGATCGTCGCATTGGGGTACCGGTTACGCAGAATCTCCAGAAACACCGAGTCGACCCGCACCGCCAAGCGTTTATCTCCCAGTTCTTCCGAGGTTTCTCCGTACGTGGAGCGGTCGTGCACCGCAACGACGGCGGGCATACTCAGGTAGGGCGTTGAGAACGCCAGATACCGACCGCCTTTTGGTGTGGCCATGGCCGCAGGCACCAGATCACACAAACCGGAGCGCATCATATTCAGCGTTTGCGCAGTGGAATCGGTAGGCATGACTGTGAGCGTGACATTGAGCTTTTGTGCCAGCAGTGTCATGTAGTCTGCGACCAACCCCTGATAGAGGTTGTCTGTAATGCCTTCATAGGGCATCCAATCGGTATATGCGCAGAGTGTAATGTTGTTGAGTCGGGAAAGATATTGACGTTCCCGCAGTGATAGCATCAGCCCCTCAGGCTGATAAATGAAATCGCGAATATCGTAGTTGGGTTCCAGTGCGCCAATGATCAGGTACAGCTTTGCCATCCCTTCAAACTTCTTCTGCGATAGCGTACCGAATTGGCCTTGCTCATCAAAAGCCAGAGCTTTTAACGCCCTACCCTCAAATTCCAGAGCTTCTACGCTACGTTGCTGACTGTTGTATCGATCGTGAATAAGCGTTGCAGTTTCCCGAATGTGATCAAATGCATAGCGCCAGCCTCTGATGGATGCTTCATAAAACCGGTGAGTGATGCCCGGGTGTTCATTGACCATCCGACGTGAGGTAAACAGGATATCCGCATACATATCAAAGCCGTAATCGGCCGGATGGATGATCGTATAGGGAATCCCCTGCTGTTGCAGTTGATAGGGTTCGTTCGAAACATAGGATCCCATGGCATCGGTTTTGTTATCGATCAGATCTTGCAGATTGAAGCTGTGTGACTGATGTTCGTAGTCACTGTCACGTAAGCCTGCTTGTAATAGCATCGCCAGGACTTCCGCGACTTGCTCGGCATCCTGCGTCATCATAATGCGGTGACCTTTCAGGTCTTTAGGGGAGTTAATATTGCGGTCAGCTTTGCTGAGCAACATCAGGGGAGATTTTTGAAACGCAGCAAACAGCGCCACAATGTCATGGCCTGCGGCTTTTTCGATCATCAGCGAGGAACGGCCTACGGCAAAATCGGATGTGCCCGACAAAACATCGCCGACCAGATCGGTTGAATGATCAAATTCGCGAATATCTACATCCAACCCGACTTCTTTGTAGAATCCCTTTTCCTTTGCCATGTAATAACCGGCGAACTGGAACTGATTTTTCCACAATAATTGTAGAGAGATCGGCGTCGACTTTTGACCTCCGCGACTCTGATCAGCATACAGGCCAAAACTGCACAATGTGCAGAGTATAAGCAGTATCCATCTCATGTAACGAGGTCTTTTTGCGCGCAGAGAACGTCCGTCTTTATGGACAAGCAGATCGCGGGAAATAGCATGTTATGCAAATACTTCACTCTCATCTGAAACCGTGTGAGTTATGTCGTTCGTATTTAGCGTAGACCGAAATTACAGGCTCTGAACCGGGTTATCGGCTGGATGGGGTAAGTTATTTAATGAAAGCTCAATTTTGGGGCTGTTTGATGATTGGCGGACGCCAAGAACCCCCTACTGTAAGCTGTAGTCGCCCTGTTAGCAGGTTGAAACGCTTGTTTGTCTCGGATCAAAGAAAAACTGGTTGTTCAATAATTGTCCCCAACTACTCGTAGTATCCGCCTGTCAGTTGGTGGATTATCATCCAATCCATTGTATTGCTGTTGGCCGCGGTGATGAGTTCCTCTCCGAACGATTCGCAAAGCGTCAATCAGCGTTGTGACTAGCATTTTCCGCCAATTTCCAGGGATGGGTTCATGAGTACCGAGACCGCATTTGTAAGCACTTGGGTATCCTATAAGCAGGATGGAGATAACTGGGGCGTATTTGCCCAGCGTTTTAATGACAGCGGACAAGCTCTGGGCGCTGAATTTCAGGTCAATAGCACCACGGCGAATAACCAGTCAGATCCAACCGTTGCCATGTTGCTGGATGGCGGTTTCATCGTCACCTGGGTGGACAGCGATGCCGATGGCTCGGACGAAGGGGTGTTTGCTCAGCGCTATGATGTTGACGGTAATACAGTCGGTGGCGAGTTTCAGGTTAACGACCAAAATACGGGTATCCAGTACAAACCCCATGTAACAGGCCTTGATGACGGCGGTTATGTGGTCAGTTGGACGGCGTATGACGGCAGTACCTCCAACTATAACCTCTACGCCCAGCGCTATGATAAAGACGGTGTTGCGGCTGAAGCGACCGAATACAAAGTTAACTCCGAGAACTACAACCAGCAGTTCGACTCTCAAGTCACCGCCATGAACGATGGCGGCTATCTGGTGACATGGACCTCTTATGGTCAGGATGGCAAAGGCTGGGGGGTATTTTCTCAGCGTTACGACGAAAACAATCTGCCGGACGGCGCAGAATTTCGTGTGAACACCTATGAAACCAACAATCAGGCCAAATCTTCCGTTACCCGGCTGGATGATGGTGGTTACGTGGTTGTTTGGTCCTCATACGGCCAGGGCGGTCTGGATGCGATTCTGCGTGATGATATTTATGGTCAGCGCTACGATGCCAGCTCCAATCCGGTCGGTGCTGAATTCAAGGTCAACAGTCACGATGCTGATATCCAGCGCTCGCCTGTTGTGGCGGCCACGGGTGATGGCGGTTATATCGTGGCGTGGGCATCGGCAGATCAGGACGGAGACCGTTGGGGCATCTACGCGCAGAAGTTTGATGACAACAATGATCCGGTAGGTGGCGAGTTTCGGGTCAACACCGAAACTCACGCCGAGCAATATGAACCCGCCATCAGTGCCACTGAAAACGGCGGTGTGATTGTGACCTGGACATCCGATGAACAGGACGGCCATGCGAACGGTATCTTTGGTCAGCTATTGGATCAGGATGCGCAGCCAGTGGGCAATGAGTTCCAGGTGAATACCACCTTCACCCATGTGCAGGAAGATTCCAGTGTCGGTGCTTTTAACCTGATGCGGCCGGGCGGTGGCGGTAGTGGTGCTGTTGATGCGGGTTTTGTGGTGACCTGGTTGTCATTCCGTCAGGATGGCAATGAAGACTGGGCGGTTTATGCGCAACGCTTTGATAAGGACGGTAATGCGCAAGGTGGTGAATTCCAGGTCAGTACCTTTGACTATGGGAATCAGAGTGCGCCGCAGATCAGTGCGCTGAATGACGGCGGTTTTGTCATTACCTGGGTGTCCAATGAACAGGACGGTGGCGACGAGGGAATCTTTGGTCAGCGCTACAACGCTCAGGGCGAAGCGATGGGCGGTGAGTTTCAGATCAACAGCTTTACTAAGGGCATTCAGTACGAGCCTGCGGTTACCGGGCTGGAAAACGGCGGCTTTGTTGTGACCTGGTCCTCTTATGCGCAGGACGGTCGCGGATACGGTGTCTTCGGGCAGAACTTTGACGCGGCGGGTAATCAGGTAGGAAACGAGTACCAGATCAACACCCATACGTTCCTGCAACAGGATGAATCAACCGTGACAGCGTTGACCGATGGCGGTTATGTAGTGACCTGGACCTCCTACGGTCAGGATGGTCGCGGTGACGGCATCTACGGTCAGCGCTTTGATGCGGATGGCAATCAGGTGGGTACCGAGTTTCAGGCGAATACCCATATCTGGAACAACCAGAACCACTCCGATATTGCGGCGTTGAGTGACGGTGGTTTTGTCATTTCCTGGTCGTCTGATCGTCAGGATGGATCGCAGACCGGAGTGTACGCACAACGCTTTGATGCCAATGGTGACAAGGTGGATGCTGAGTTTATCGTCAATACAACCACCCGGGGTTACCAGTCTGAGCCGGTTGTGACTGGTTTGGAAGACGGTGGTTTTGTCATCGCCTGGAACTCATTCTACGGTGAAGATGGCGACCGTTCAGGGGTGTATGCCCAGATGTTTGACGAGAACGGTGATGCTCAGGGCGGACAGTTTTTGGTGAACACACATACTACCCGGGATCAGGAACAGGCTGATATCAGCGCCTTGTCTGATGGCGGTTTTGTGGTGACTTGGACGTCTGATCGTCAAGACGGCTCTGAGGAAGGTATTTTTGGTCAGCGTTACGATGCTGACGGGAATACGGTGGGTGATGAGTTTCAGGTGAACAGTACCGGTCACCATATGCAGGTGTCCTCCTCCGTTACGGGCTTGAATGCAGAAACCTCCAGTGTGGCGACGGCAGCCCCACAGCCTGCAACGATCACGATAGACGGTTTGGGCAATACCACGGTGGCGACGGATCAGTCCTTCCATCTGTCCAGCCTTGACGGAGAAGTCAGCGATCTGGATATGCTGGCACTGGATGGATCTTATGCCACTCAGGTTGCGGTGACTCTGGATGCGCTGCTGGATCTGACGGATGGCGACAATACGTTGGTGGTGACCGGTGATGACACTGACAAAGTGCTGTTGCTGGGGGATGGCTGGGTACAAGGTGCCGATACAGCGGTGAATGGTGTTGATGCTGTGAGTTTCAGCAACGGTGCGGGGATTGTTATCGTCGAAGAAGAGTTGGATGTTTTATCTAACTATTCCAATATCTTACCGGATAACTTCTAAGTAAGTTTGCCCCGGGATTAAGTTATCCACACACTACTTTGTCACTAAGGCTATCCACTGGGGTAGCCTTTTTTATGAGCGCTTGTGCATAACAATTTATCCCACGAAACATGCTGTGGATGGTTGTTGATGTCTATGTTGCAGATGTTATGCACAGGCGGTGCGGCGACCGTTTTATACCCAGAAGCATTGATCTACAGAGTACACCACTGCCCTGCCCTTTCCTCGCTTTCCCTGTCTGCTTGCAGTACCGGTGCGCGGATGAGCGGCCTGTGCCTCTGGTGAATTATTTGCGCTTTTTCTTCGGCGGCGA
>JAGSHA010000431.1 GCA_023954795.1 Oceanospirillaceae bacterium
AGATGGATAAGTGCAAAAAAATACAATCAAACAGCAAAATAGTCCCAATTGTTAAGCTGGGTTAACGCTAGGGTTGAGACAAGCAGAAATTAAATGTGCATATCAACCTGAACCACTGAACTATGCCAACTGTGGTGAAACATTGGGTAAATGGAGGGACCGATCTCGATATGCTGGAAGCGAGAATGTCTAGAGGTAATGTTTAGTCTGATCGTGATGGCGCTAGGTATAGATGGTTTTCATATAGAGTACCGATAGGGTGTAGGGTTGATCCTGATGGACGCCGTGCAGAATCCCCAATTTCCCTTCGAACTCACAGATCATGCCACACAGGTGCCGTGATTGGATCTAGGAATAATCCAACGCTCATGAGCTTGATGTTATCGCTCAGGATTCATCCATATATTGAAAGACTTGGATAATACAGGTGACGAGAGAGGCCGCTGCTGACTGCATGTGAATGCCGTCAGGTTACTTCGATTGTACGGTTGATACACAGTACTTATCGGGAATGGTGATCATGCTATTACTACAGTACTTGTTCCTGACGGTTATCGCGTTTTTTTCGGGGCGCCTATGCTCCGGGGAACGCAGTGTCATGATGTCAAAATGTGTACGACACATTACCTTAGGTAAGGTGTTGCCGGGTGATTCTGTACATCGAATATTGTATTTCGCTAATCCGACGGACCGCCCACTCAAAGTTCGTAGTGTTCAGCTGACGCCACCGCTCGTTGCCCATGATGTTACGCAAACCGTTGCAGCAGGCGGTGTCGGTGAATTCACGTTGGGATTGGCCGATCAGCGTTCGCTAGGGCCTTATGGCGGAACAATCAAAGTCCACTTTTATGAAGACGCTGTTGCCCCCGTTGAATTCACGGTAGACGGTTTTTTTGTGCCCCCTATCGAATTCAAACCCTATTCAGAGTTTTTTGTTGCGACTGACTTAGGCCACTCTGAGCAGGCGACTATCGAAATTATCAATCATCAGCCGCAGCCATTACTTATCTCGGGTACGGAGCACGGGAGTAACCGCTTTAATGTAGACGTTGCTACGCTGGTGCCGGGTGAACATTATGCTGTGACACTGACGCTAAGTGGCAACAAACCCGGGACCAAGCTCAGTGAGCCGGTTTATCTGATGACCGGAGAGGGGGAAGGAGCGTCGATGACGCTGACGGCCAATACCTGGGTTAGAGAGCGTGTTTATACCTTTCCTGAAAGAGTTGATATGAGCCGGTTGCCGTTGTCGCTGACTAAAGATCAGAAGATCGTAGATGCATTATCCCAGAGGCTAATGGTGTATAGGAAGGGCAGTGATGACTTTGAAATCACAGTGACCACCGATTTAGACAATATCCAGATTCATTCTGAGCGCAGGCCCGAAGGGGACCGCTACCAGCTGACGATTCGGTATTTACCAGACAAAACTCAAGTCGGAGACTTCTGTGGTGAGGTGAAGATTCAGACTAATGATGACCAGATACCGGAGCTTTGCGTACCCATCAAAGGGTGCATTTTTGCCAGAGACCGAAGGGCACAGCAGGAGCGGCGAGATAAAAACAACAGGGGCCGCTCCTGACGTAGGTTAACGCCTTAACCGCTAACCGAATGGCGAGACGCCGATCAGCATGCGGTGGAGATGTAACGCAAAGACGACGTAAAGTCCGATGCCGACAACCAGTGCAATCACATCGTTCATCGCCTTTTTAGGCGCGCCTGGTACAACGCGTTCCGGGCGGCGCTTCAAAGAGATCCGCACCAGTATTGCCCAAATCAGAAAACTACCAAACAACAGAATCTCAGCGATTCGGCCGTTTACCAGCAGGTGGGATAAGGCCCACAGTTTGGTAGCAACCAACATCGGGTGCTTGGTAATCGTTTGGATCCGCCCGGGTAGGTAGGTTGCCAGCAGGAGAGGAAATACCGGCAGCATTAACAGAGCCACCAGATGCCCCATCCACTGCGGTGTAGTGTAAAGAAACTCAGAGGTCAGACGGGCTTCACCATATCCCTTGATGATCAGTAAAAAGCCTGCCAGTGATATCAGGGCATAAAGCGCTTTCCAGGTCATTTCACCGACCTGTGTAGTGGTACGGTCACGCCATTGATGATTCACCACCGAAATCATGTGTGGGATAAAAAACATTACCAGTCCGAGAATAAGCAGATCCATCATGCGGGTCCTTTGGTTTTGGGTCTCTCCTAGTATATGTGAACTAGAAGACAGATCTATTGCCCGGAGAAATAAACCTGTCTCTGATGGACGGCTTAGAACAGGTAGTTGAAGAGCGCCCCTGCCATTATTGCCATGCTAAAGATCACGACGAGGAAGGCGATAATCATCGGTGATTTGAACATGGACTTGAGCAGGATAACTTCGGTCAGGCTGGCGCCCGCACTGCCTATGATCAGAGCCATAATGGCCCCCATTCCCATCCCTTTTGTCGCGAGAACTGACGACAGCGGAATCACCGCTTCTGCACGGATGTAGAGTGGTACCCCAATCACTGCCGCAAGAGGGATGGCGAGTAGATTGTCTGCCCCCGCGTACTGGGCAATCATGTCCGCAGGCATGAATCCATAGGTGAATGAACCGATGGCAATGCCCAGCAGCAGGTAGGGCAGTACTTTGGTGAACTGACTCCAGGTCTCCGTACCGATCCTTTTCCAGCGATTATCGGTGGTTGAGAGACTTGCAGTTCCGTTACACGCAACGGAGACGTTATCTGCGGTTTGAGATGCATCATTGCTAACGCTGCACGATGGTACTGGAGATGCGGTTGGTTTATCACTCCCACATCCGGTGTTTGCGGAGCAGCCACCGACTGGCTTATCTCCAAACACCTCCGGTCGAATGTATCTCGCAAAATTTAGTCTCTCCAACAGGTATCCGGCGATAACAGATACGCTTAAAGCAATGGTGGCGTATGCCAGTGTTACCTCAAGCCCGAATGTTGCTAGGAACAATCCGATAATAATTGGGTTGAGCAGCGGCGATGTGAACAGAAACACAACGGTTGGACCAAATCCGGCTTGGGCTTTTAACAGGCCCGTTAACATCGGGATGGTTGAGCAGCTGCAGAACGGCGTGATTCCACCCAGCAGTGCGGCAGAAAAGTAAC
>JAGSHA010000108.1 GCA_023954795.1 Oceanospirillaceae bacterium
CTGCAACCGCCGGCAGCGGGGGAAGGCTATCTGGTCGTTGAAGGGGATCAGCCGCTCTATTGGCGTAAGATTTCTGTACCTGCAGAAGGTGCAACCATCGCACTTCCGGTTGATCCGGGTTGGAATCGCCATGATCTCTATCTCTCTGTGATGTTGGTTCAGCCAGGTCTTGAGCGTGAAACACGATTGCCACGCCGGATGATGGGTATTCAGCCCCTGCGCTTGTTACGTGATGAACGTCGCTTAGACGTCACGCTGGATCTTCCTGCCAAAGCGTTGCCGGAGAAATCTGTGACCATCCCCGTGCAGATCAGTCGCCGCGCAGGAGGCGATATCCCTACACGCATTGGTTTGACGCTGGCAGCTGTGGATCTGGGAGTGCTCAACATCACCCGCTTTGAAACCCCCGATCCGTTTGAAGGCTTTTTTGGTCAGCGCCGCTACGGTGTTGATGCACGCGATAGTTACGGTGCGCTGATCGATGCAGACGACGGTGATCTGGCAACGTTGCGTTTTGGCGGTGATGCCGATCTGCAACGCGGCGGGGATCAGCAAGCCTCTGACGTGCAGATTGTTTCGCTGTTTTCAGGCGTGGTTGATGTGGATGAACAAGGGCAGGCGCAGGTCCCTGTGCACTTCCCAGACTTTAACGGCCGCGTACGGTTGATGGCGGTTGCGTTTTCAGACGATAGCTATGGTTCAAGTGCCGGTGAGATGCAGGTCGCCGCGCCTTTGGTGACCGCATTGGTTAAGCCGCGATTTCTGGCGATTGGTGATCAATCAGAACTGGCCCTGCAGTTACATAATCTGAGTGGTCGCGAGCAGACGATTAGTTTGGATATGCGACTGGATGCCGGATTGGTATTAGCGGGTGGTCAGAATCATCTGAATCAGTCGGTGACATTGACCGATAATGAACGCACCGTTGTTCAGATCCCTGTGCATGCGACTGAGGAATTTGGACGTGCTGCTATTGATCTGTCGGTAAGTGGCCTGGAAGGTTTGGAGGAGGGGGCTGACAGAGCCTTCAATCGACGCTGGTATCTCTCTTCACGTCCGGCCTGGTCGTCCAGCGAGTCCCGCTGGCAGCAGGTATTGTCTCAGGGGGATAGCTTCAGTTTACCGATGGATACGCTATCTCCATTGATGCTGTCCAGCGCCGAGTTATCACTCAATGTATCAGCGAAACCACCGCTAGCGATCAGTCGTCATATTCAGGCGCTGCGCAGTTATCCTTATGGCTGTCTGGAGCAAACCACTAGTGGTGTATTTTCTCAACTCTTTACCACTACCGATAGGCTGCGTGAGTTGGGCATTGAGAGTGAATCCGATCAGGAACGTCAGGCCGCCATTCGATTAGCAATCCAGCGTTTATTGGGTATGCAAAAAAGCAGTGGTGGGTTTGGCCTGTGGGGCAATCAGAGTCCTGAAGAGTATTGGCTCACGGTGTATGTGACTGATTTCCTTATGCGTGCTCGTGATCGGGGGTATCGCGTGCCAGAGCAAAACCTGCAACAAGCACTTCAGCGTATTCAGCGTTACCTACGTAATCCCCGCTGGATTCACAGTGAGTATGCCAACAATATGCAGCGTACCCGTTTTGCCGTGAGCGCATATGCCGCTCAGGTACTGGCGCGCAACGGACAAGCGCGTCTGTCGGAGTTACGTAGCCTGTATGACAACAAAGGTAAAAACTGGACGGCGCTGGGGTTGCTGCAACTCGGCCTCAGCTTGCAGCAGGCGGGTGATCAAAAGAGAGCGGATGCAGCACTGGCGCAGGCACAGCTTTCGCTGGCGTCGCGGACATTTAAAAGCAGTACCTATGGCAGCAAAGTTAGGGATCTGGCGCTGGCCCTGTATTGGGCGCTGGAGGCGAAGCTGCCCGAAACCCATTGGGGACCGCTATTGTTTGCACTGGATAAACAACTCAAGCAACGTACGTGGCTCAGCACACAAGAGCGCAACGCACTGGTGATGGCGGGTTTTACGTTGCAGCAAATGCCTGCGGATACGTTGTCTGCCGAGTTAACCTTGGGAGATAAAACGGTAGCACTTAAAGACCTGAGTGGTCTGTACAGTCAGTATGAGGCGCAAGCGCTAGAGGACGGACTGAGTATCAAAAACCTGAGTGACAAAACCGCTTATCTGACCGCCCGTTTATCCGGCTATAACAAACAGGTGCCCGCTGCCGAAAGCAACGGTATTGAAGTGATCAGACGTTTTTACGACCTGGATGGCAAACCTCTGAAGGATCAAACCCTGAAAACCGGAGAGATGGTGCTGGTTGAGTTGCAAACCAAAGTGGCACAAACCACCCATCATCTGTTGCTGGTTGATTTGTTGCCGGCGGGACTGGAGCTGGAGAACCAGAATCTGGCGACGGCCTATGAGCTGGATAACCTCAAGTTTGATGGTCAGTCGCCTGTGAATATCATGCAGGGACAGGATATTCGTCATCAGGAGTTTCGGGATGATCGGTATGTCGTTGCGTTGAATCCCGGTTGGGCTAAAAGCGCCCGTGTTTTCTATCTGGCACGGGCGGTATCGCCGGGCGTGTTCACTGTACCGCCTACCTTTGCTGAAGATATGTACCGACCAGAACTTCGCCACAGCGGGTCTGCAGCGGGACAGATTCAGATTATCACCGGGGAATGAAACGCCTTCGTCGCGTGTTCATCGGGGTTGCCGTCTCGGTAGCCCTAGTTGCAGGGCTGCTTGGATCATTGGATCGTCTGTATCCCATGAGTTCGATCCCCGCGGTCAGCACCGTTGTATTAGCTGAAGATGGCACCCCGTTACGGGCGTTTCCCGGTGCTAATCACCAATGGCGCTACCCCATAACGTTAGAGCAGGTCTCGACGACCTATCTGGAGTTGCTGCTCGCTTACGAAGATCGTTGGTTCTATCTGCATCCAGGGGTGAATCCTCTGGCGTTGCTGCGCGCCGGTTGGCAAAACCTGCGCAGTAAACGTGTGTTGTCCGGAGGGTCGACGCTGACCATGCAGGTGTCGCGTTTACTCTATCCACATGCCCGCAGTTACTCAGGAAAGCTCTCACAGATCCTGCGGGCCTTGCAGCTGGAGTGGCACTATAGCAAAGCGGAAATCCTCAACATCTACCTGAATATCGCTCCGTTTGGTGGCACCTTGTCGGGTGTTCAGGCGGCCAGTTATTACTATTTTGATAAACCTGCCTCACAAATGAGTGATGCGGAAGCTGCATTACTGGTGGTATTACCCCAACGTCCAAGCGATTATCGTCCCGATCGCCATCCTCAGCGCGCCCGCCAAGCACGCGACAAAGTGTTACAAAGGATGCAGTCGCTGGGATTATGGTCGGCGCAGCGGATTAACGATGCCCGGCAGGAGCCTGTTTCGACGTTTGCTCAAGGGATGCCCAATGTCGCACCTTTGCTGGCAAGGCGGCTCTATCAGGACTGCGAAGATTGCCGGACGATCAACACCATGCTGGATTATGACCTGCAGATTCAGCTGGAGCGCTTGGTCGATCAATACACGGAATCCCTGAGTGAGGAGCATTCGGTCGCGGTTATGGTGATGCGGAACCGGGATGGTGCTGTTCGCGCCTACATTGGCTCCGCTGATTTCTGGTCGCAAAAGCGTGCCGGACAGGTGGATATCATTCAGGCTGTACGTTCGCCCGGTTCAACCCTAAAGCCTTTCCTCTATGGCTTTGCGTTGGATGAGGGGCAGATCCACTCTCACTCTCTGCTAATCGATGCGCCACGTTTCAAAAGCCACTATCGCCCGCAGAATTTTAGTGGTTTTTTCAATGGTCCGGTGACGGCTACCTCGGCACTGCAACGCTCGTTGAATGTGCCCGCAGTGCAGCTTATCGAACACTTCGGTGCAGATCGCTTTGTCACGCGTTTGCAGAACGGGGGCCTGAAAACCTTTGGCCCGGGCAGTGCAAAACCCAATACCTCGGTGATTCTGGGGGGGATTGGTGTGCAACTGGAATCGTTGCTGGGTATCTATAGTGCATTGGCGCGAGACGGAAAAGCGATCAGTCCTCGTTTTCAGGTTGGCAGCCCGAAGCAGGAGCGGTATCTGATGTCTTCTGGTGCTGCCTGGATTATTCAGGATATGTTGGCCCAACACCCTTACCGGCGTATTGGTCAGCACGCCCGACAAGGGTGGGATTTAGCGTGGAAAACAGGCACCAGCTACGGCTATCGGGAAGCTTGGGCAATGGGCGTTTCGCCCGACTGGAGTATTGGTGTCTGGGTTGGACGACCCGATGGCAGTGCCAGTCCGGGGCGTTATGGCCGCGTGACGGCTGCGCCTTTGTTGTTTCGGGTGCATGCGGCACTGCCACGCTCTGAAGCAGAACATCCGCAGCCTGAATCTGTCAGTCGGAAAACGATCTGCTGGCCTGCGGGAACCGAGCACACGCGCGGTGAAAATACCGCGTCTAACTGCCTCAAACGTTATGATGCTTGGGTGTTAAACGATACTGCGCCCGCGACATTGCCCGAAACCTCTGAATTGACGCTGCACAAACAAGTGAATCAGATCTGGCTTGATCCGGTGAGTGGAAAACGCGCTGAACCGGCTTGTCTTCCCGGTCATACATTAGAGCCTGCATTGATTACCCTGTGGCCGGAAGCGGTTGAGCCCTGGCTTCCCCTACATTGGCAGAACCAACACCGGTTACCACCACGGGATGCCCGCTGTCAGCAAAGTGCAGGGGCGACCGAAGCGCCATTACATATCACCAGCTGGCCTGCGGATGCACTCTTGCAACTGCCCGGCGCCCATCGAACTGAAGCCCTGGATGTCATGTTAAATGCAGAAGGGGGATCGGGTTATCGGGACTGGTATCTGAACGGGGGTTATATCGGCCGAAGCCGAAACGGCATGCCCTATCAGCTGACACAGGCGGGGCGGTATCAGGTCAGTGTTGTTGATCAACAGGGCAATATCGATAGGGTGGAGATCCGTGTATTGCCCTGATGATACGTATCAGTCGGTGTAACCCGGCTGTTCTGCCAGCAGCTTTCCACTCGGCATAAAGGTCCCGCTGCCACGCGCGACTTCACGTCCACGGGGGTCATACATTACCGCTTCTGCAACCAATAGCTGCTTACCTGCACTGATCAGCGTGCCCTTGGTTGTAAGTGGGCCTTCACTGACTGCGCGAGTGATATATGTCGTAAAACCGGTGGTCACCAAAAACTGGGAGCGGTTGCGGCTGGCTGCGGCAAAATAAGCTGCATCGTCCAGTGCTTTGAAGTACAAACATCCGTGCATAGAGCCTGCCGCATGAAAGTAATCCGGTTGTACCGTACTGAGGATCGTTGAACTGCCTTTCTCAACACTGAGTGTACTTTCCAGCAGCTTATTGATCGGGGCTGCATGGTACATCCGCTCCAGCCCCCGGTAATGGGTTTCAGTTGCTGACATCGCTATCATCCTGTGACGTGGGTTCAGTGTTCGCGACCGACTCTGTCTGATGATCCTGAGCCAGATGCAGCCAGAAGGTGTAGGAGGTTTTAAATCCCTGCGCGAGTTTATACGACAACTCATAGCCGATGGTCTCAGACCCATCCAAAATACGCTGGAACTGCTCAAGGGGGATGCCGCATAGCTCTGCCGCCCCTTCAACCGATAAATGAGTGGGTTTTAGATACAGTTCGTGGATAATATCGCCCACGCTGGGCGCATTTGCGAGAATTTGCATAGTGGCCTCAATCTATTTGAGTTGTATCTAAACAGGTCCTGTTAGGAGAGACAATGTCTGAGACGTGGGTATATGGTCTGATCGCCGTTGGGTTGCTGGTGTGTGTTGGGTTAGTTGTATTTATCCAGCGTCAGCGGACAACGATCAAAGCAGCACAAGAGGAGCAGGCGGCGAAGTTGCATGCTTTGGAGGCAAAAGCGCAGGAGCAGCGTGATTACCTGATCGAGAGTATCCATGTGATTGCCAATGCGATGATTCATGATGAGCGCATGACACTGACCGAAGGTACGATTCGTATCAGCGTGTTGCTGGATAATTTGTCACCTCAGCTGAAACAGGAACCCGATTTCAGTGTCATCAATGAGGTGTTTGAGCGGACCCGTCATATCCCGTATCTGAATAAGTGGAAGGAGCTGGATAAACAGGAGCGGTGGCGCTATAAACAAGAGATGAAGCAGATAGAAGCAGAGCACAAAGATGCCTTGTTGAAAGCTGCTGGGCTGCTGGCCTCTTATCCATTTGAAAAGCACTTTCACTGATGGAATTTATTGCGATCTTTCTGGTTACCCTGCTCATTGTGGGTGGGTTAGCGGTCGCGTTGGTATTTGGTCGCGCGCCGACCTATCGTCCGTCGCGTCAGGATACATTGCAGCTGTTAAAAGACGTTGCCAGCAATCAGGGCAATGAGGACGCATGGCAGTTATTTCTGGGCATACCTATTCCGCATGATCCTGATCTGGAGACGATCCGTCAGCTCTGTGTTGCCGTTGATGAAGGAGATGATGAACATCCTCCAGCCGTCCCCGGGTTGAATATCTATGGTCGTGACGGCCGTGAGCGGATCGGAAAGATCGTGGAAAAACTTGAGATTCTAATCGCGAAAGAGCCGTCCTATAAGGAGTTCTGAACGGATCTATATCCGTTCAGAACTAGTACTGACTGTGTTCGATCATCCGCTGCAAACGCCATAGTGCATCCCACGTCTGACGAATATTATCCTGCTTGATTGCCCGGTTCAGTTCGATCCCCACCATCTCCAGCTCGGGCAGTTCATACAATCCGGCCAGCCCCAGCAGCTGATGCGAGTGATGACGCATTTTCTCGGAGCTACGGTCTTCAAAGCCTGCAAATAATCCGGTGAGCTGATCCAGAAGCTCCTGATGCAGGAGGTCTTTACTGATCTGATAGTCTTCGAGCATCTGAGCACTTGAGCTGGTTTCCGAAGGCGTGCGGGTCGTCAGTGCGGTTTTTTGTGTCAGCGCGTTGATCGCGGTTTTCACTTCCTGATCGTTAATGGGTTTCAGCAATACGGTGTTGGCGCCAGCATGGATCAAACGCTGATGTTCGCTGGCGATGACATTCGCAGTGAGGGCGATAATCGGGATCTCTTTATTACGTTGGCGAATCGCGGCGGTCGCCTGAATACCGTCCACTTTTGGCATATGAACATCCATCAAAATAAGATCGAATGTGTCTTTTTGCTCATGTTTGATAGCGTCCTCGCCGTTGGTGCTGGTGACGACTTCAGCGCCAGCCTGTTCCAGAATACGGGTGATCAACAGACGGTTAAAGTCGTTATCTTCAGCGATCAGTATCCGCAGCGGCAGCTCCACCTCTTTTTCGCTGTATTCATTCTCTGGCGCGTCAAACCGGTCCGGCATAACCGCACTGAGCAGGTTGCCGGTCCGCGTGGGTTTACGCAGTACGGTGATATTTTCCGGCAGGGCCAGTTCAGGCGGTTCGCACGCCAGCAAGATCAGCGGGCCCTGATACTGTGCACAGACGATACGCAGTTCTTCGGCAAAGGTGCTGGAACGGGTTGCATTGGGTTCCAGTCCCCAGACGATAGTACTGATCTCTTGTTCCGACTGGCGGCGTAACATCTCTTCGCAGGTCGTGACGGATATTGGTTTCGGTGCCAAATGGCTAAGTTGGTTTTTCAGGTTGCGACGGTTGAGCGGATGCTGGTCGAAAATCAGTACGTGTCCACCGTGATAGGTTGTAGGTATTACCTGAGATTCCGGGCAGTACATCGGAATGTACACGCTGACGGTGGTACCGCTGTTTTCTTCGCTGTTCAGTTCAATGCTGCCACCCATCAGCTCGGATAGCAGCCGGGCGATGACCAACCCCAAACCTGAACCGCCAAACTTGCGGGTGATGGAGTTGTCCGCCTGAGTAAAGGCCTGAAATAGATTCCGGATACGGTTTTTCGGAATCCCAACGCCGGTGTCTTCTACCTCAAACAGCAAGGTTGAACTGTCTTCGCTCTGTTTTTCCTGATAAACCCGGATCACGACGTGGCCGTGGTCGGTGAATTTAATGGCGTTGCTGACCAGATTGGTCAGAATCTGGCGCAAACGCATCGGGTCGCCGTGCAGATCTGCCGGGATATCCGGCGCGACCAACGGGATCAGCTCGAGCCCTTTGGCATGGGCTGCAGGGGCCTGCATTTCGACAATATCGCTGACCAGTGAATCGACGTTCAGTGAGAGTTTCTCCAGCTTAATGGCGTTGGACTGCAGCTTGGAGAAATCCAGAATGTCATCAATGATCGATAACAGCAGGGAAGATGTCTGGTTGATGATCCGGGTGTACTCTTTTTGCTCCGGGCGAAGATCAGTTTTATCCAGCAGACGGGAGAAACCCAGCACGGACGTGAGCGGAGTCCGCAGCTCGTGACTCATGCGTGCGAGGAAATCGTCCTTGGTGCGGTTTGCGCCATCGGCTTTCTTACGGGCCGCACTCAGCGCCAGGTTCTGTCGTTCCAGATGCACCAGCGTTGAACGCAGGCGAGTGGTTGCCCGATTCACCTGACTTTCCAGTGTCTGGTTGGATTCCTGTACCCGCTGCGCCAGACGGTTAATACCACGTGACAGTGTTTTAAGTTCACCCGTTGCCTCGTGGGGCGAGCGTACATCCAGCTGCCCCTTCTCAAGCTGTTCGACCACCTCGGTGATACGCAAGATGGGTGTGGTGATGCGGCGGCCAAAACGGATGGCGATAAATAGCGTGAAAAACAGACCCACGAGCGCAATTGATATCCCCTTCAGGATGATCTCTTGCTGGCGGTGTTGAGTGTGAACCCTCGATAAAATAACCGCGACCCAACCGATCTGTGGGGGCCGTGCTTCGACCCCGGTTGAATCGGTAAATTCCGGGGAGTCCAATACGTCGATACCGGTCGCCGTCACGGGTTGTAGAAAGAAGATATATTTGTCGGTGAAATGTGGATAATTCAGGTCCTGCCGGATATCCGAGCCGTACTGGTCCGAGCGCAAGACCACGTTAAAGTCGCTGTTGAGGAAGACGATATCCGCAACATCAATATCTTTATTCGGGTGGCGGATCAGGCTGGCCAGCATCTCTTTGTTATCTGTGATCAAGCCAAATTCAGCCGCAGATGCCATCAGGTGAGACATGCTTTCCCCACGTTCACGCAGGGAGTTTTCGGTGTCCTGCAA
>JAGSHA010000492.1 GCA_023954795.1 Oceanospirillaceae bacterium
CGGTGCGTATCACTGCCCCCGTGGCATGCTGGAGTTTTGGATAGACCCGGAAAGCCCCTATGCGAAGGGGATTTTCCAGAAAGATCTGACATTTGTACTGTTCTGCGCCGGAGGACTACGCTCAGCACTGGCAGGACGCGCCATCGTTGAGATGGGGCTGAGCAAGGTAAAACATATCCACGGCGGTTTTGGTGCCTGGCGCGAGGCTGACGGCGCTATTCAACTGAAAGACTAAAGCCAGGCTTCATGATCGGCGTTTACGCCGCTTGCTTATATCGGCGTTCCGGGCGCCCTACGCTGCCGTAACTGACCTCTGCCGCCAGCTCATGGGTACTGACCATGTACTCCAGATAGCGCCGCGCGGTCGTGCGACTGGCTCCAATCATCTCCCCCATCTCTTCAGCATTCAGGGCCTGCGCCTGAGTGCTGAACACCTGCCGGATCTTCTCCAGTGTGAGGGCATCAATCCCTTTCGGCAGGCGCTGCTCCTGCTGGGGTAAGGTACCGACAGCCCCTGAACCGCCTCGTGGCAGGATGGTATCGACGTCACTCTGAGCAATCGATTGCATCGCCTGCAATTTGGCCCGGTGGCTACCAAAATTTTGCAGGGTCTCCTGTAACCGCTCAAACACCAACGGCTTTAATATGTAGTCGAACACCCCGCCACGTAACGCTGCCTGCAGGGTTTCTACTTCTTTGGCTGCGGTAATCAGGATCACATCGGTTTCACTGTTATGCGAGCGCATGGTCCGTAACAGCTCCAGTCCGGTACCGGTTGGAAACTGTATATCTAACAACAGCAGTTCCGGTTGCAAGACATCGACCAGATCTTCCGCTTCCTCTAAACCGTGGGCCACCCCCACCAGCTCAAACCCATCGATACGGTCCAGAAACCGCCGCTGGATCTCTGCGATCTGATGATCATCTTCTGCAATAACTACTCGAATAGGATTCATTATTTTTATCGCTCCGTATTCAGGTTTTATTCCGCCTGAACAGAGCGTTGCTCCCTTTGCTTCGGTATATATACGATAAATCGACTGCCAAGCTGTGAGGCGGGTTCCACAGTGACCGTGCCTCCCAAGTTATCCAGTAAGTTTTTGACCAGATGCAGGCCTATTCCACGTCCCTCTTTGGCTTTACTGCTAACGCCTTTTTCAAAGATTCTCAGCTGCTCAGTTTCATCGATGCCAGGCCCCTGATCTTCAATTTCAAAGATCAGATCATTGCCAAAATCACTCATGGATAACGTCACCTCACCTGCGGCATTATCACTGTGCAGTGTGGCTTCCAGCGCATTGTCGATCAGGTTGCCAAGAATACTGACCAGCTGCTCTCGTGGTAGATGATCCGGCAGTTCAGTCATCCGGCTTTCAGGATCGATTTTCAGGCGCAGACCCAGTTCGCGGGCGCGGTTGTATTTACCCAACAAACACCCGGCTAAAATTGGATCAGGCACCGCGTCCAGTAACAAGTGGATCAGTTTCTGATGACTGCGGCTCTCCTGACCGATCAGCGCGAGCGCTTCATCGTTTGCTCCGATCTGGATCAGACCGGCAATGGTGTGCAACTTGTTGGAATACTCATGCGCCTGACTGCGCAACGTGTCGGCATACTGCTGAATACGGGTGAGTTTTTTGCTCACCTGATCCAGTTCATCTTTACGCCGGAAACTGGACACCACACCGGTAATCTTATCGCCCTGCTTCATCGGTAAGCGGTTGGCGACAAATACACGATCATTCAGCCAAAGCTCGCGGTCATACTGGGGTTGACCGTTTTTTAATACATCCAGCAACGCGCTGTCAGGGATCACATCTTTGATATTTTTACCGCTAAGTTGGGTGCCTTTTGGTAAACCTAATGTTTCAACTGCTGCGGGATTAAAGGTGGTGACTTTGCCTTCAGCGTTGATCGCGATGATCCCTTCCCGCACCGATCCTAAAGTAGCTTTTTGTTCTTCAAACAGGCGCGCGATCTGCTCCGGTTCCAGACCAAAAATCGCCTGTTTAAAGTGATTGGCAAACCACACCGCAATCAAGGCACTCAGCGCAAAAGACCCGATAATCACTAAGATCAGCGTCAGGCGA
>JAGSHA010000469.1 GCA_023954795.1 Oceanospirillaceae bacterium
GATCAGTTTTGCACACTGGCGAAAGAACTGGGTCACAGCCCGGCGCAACTGACGCTGGCGTGGCTGCTGAATAAGGGAGATGACTTAATCCCTATTCCGGGCACAACTAATCTGGAGCATCTGGCCGAAAACGCATCCGCCAGCGAGATCCGTCTCACATCCGCTGAGATCAATCAGATCGAAACCGTGCTACACCCCAACCGGATCAAAGGTGAGCGTTACCCAGCCGCAGGCATGCGAGAGATCGATAGCGAAAACTGATCCTGAATACTGATCTCTAGTAAGACGCGAGCAGCGTTTGACTCAGCTGCTCGCGCTGCCCCATCAGGTTGTATGCATCGTGTTCTGAAAATAGCCATTGGTGCAAGTGACCTGCATGGAGAACATCACTGCTACGGGCCTGAAACCGGGCCAGACTTTCTGCTTCCCGCTGACTACGCTCAGCGATCACCGCTTCATCTAAACCTGCATCCGAAACAGACACAAAGGCCAACCGGTATGGCAATGCCGAGAAACGATCACTAAACATAAACTCAAAAATCGCCCGAGTGCGGGGCATATGAAAGTTCGACGTAATCACCTTGAGGCGCGTTAATTCAAGCGGCTCGGTATGAATGGTGCGCGCAAAATAGGCATTGCCGAGTGTATCGTATGAACTTGTCTCAAATAACAAACGTTCTTCAGCGATACCGGCTTCCCGCAGATACTGTGCTGCAACAATCGATTCATAGATCGGAAAGCCTTCATCATCACAGGGCAACGGCTTGTGAAACGTACCGGCACTCAGACAGATATAGTAACGAGCAGGCTCTGACGTCAGGGCAGCCTCAAGGCGACGCAATGTCCACTCGGTCAACTGCCCATCTGCCGACACGCCACCGCCAGGAATCATCACTGCATCCCACTTATATTGCTCGCCCATCACCCACCTCTTTAAATTGCGATAGCCATCATAACAGAGTCCCGATGACAGCATTGATCTGCTCAAAAACTGGAACTTTAGTCGCGGACGATAAATAATCGGCACAGAATAAAGACATGAAGGAACTATGATGCGTTTTCTGATGATTGGCGCAGGTGGCATTGGTGCCTACTACGCAGCACGTTTACTGGAAGCCGGACATGAGGTTGTACTGACAGCACGAGGCCCGCACCTGACAGCGTTGCAGAACGATGGTTTGACCGTCAAACACCCGGAGTTCAGCTTTCAGGGCCCCGTGACGGCAATGGACCACGCCACGCTAATCGCCACGACCGAGGCCAACCAGTTTGACTTGATCGCGATCTCCCTTAAGGCTGGAGCGACCGAATCTATTCTCAATGAGCTGGATAGCTGGCTAACCGGTCAGAACACCCCAATTCTGTCTCTGCAAAACGGCGTGGACAATGAACCCACGATCGCCAACGCCATTGGCAATCAGCGCACGATAGGCGGACTCGCCGTGCGAATCGGTGGCCATATCATCAAACCGGGCGTGATCGAAGCCAAAGGCCCCGCGCAGGTTGTGATGGGCGCGTGGCCCAACGCCAAGCAAACACCGGAGCTCCAGCAGCAGTTACAAGCGCTGGCGGATACATTAAACGATGCTCACATTCCCACCACATTGACTGACGATATTCAGTACCAGTTGTGGCGTAAACTGATCATCAACAACGGTGTTAACCCCCTCTCCGCACTCACGCTGCTAGACACACAAAAACTCACTCACCATCCAGCTTACGGCAAAGCGGTATACCGTATGATGGAAGAGACTGCTAAAGCGGCAAAAGCTGACAACGTTCCGCTGACCAAAGCGGATGTGGATGAGATGTTTGAGCTGATCAGCACCTTTGATGCGATCAAAACCTCCATGCTGGTTGATAGAGAAAAGGGGCGCCCTCTTGAACTGGAGGAGATCTGTGGTGCAGTATTGCGCCGGTGCGCCGCTTTGGGCGAAGACGCACCGACCACCGAACTGGTACAAGCCTTGTTAAAACAGGAACTGCAAAACAATGACTCTGAATGATTTTATCAGCCGTATCGGCAGCGACAGCGAACTGGATTTCGAAGACACCATGCAGGTGATCGCGGACAACTACAGCTACACCGCCACAGGCTTTAACAACGGCGACGTACGCAATGATGCCGGCCAGAACGAAGGAAGCTGCAAGATTTTTGCCTTTGCTAAGCTGAACCAGCTGGATCAGGCTCAAACGCTAGCCTGCTTCGGACGTTTCTATCAGGATGTACTGAATACCCCGGACGGCACTGACCACGGCAACATCCGTTCATTTATGAGCAATGGCTGGGACGGTATCCGCTTTGATGGCGAAGCGTTAGCCTGACCTACTCTGCGCCTTTCCCATGATTGAGAAAGGCGCCTTGTTCACCTCTCTACTTACCCCCTGTCCCAATCGTCCCCCCTATAGGGTCGGATCAATCCGACCGGCAGCTTGAAAGCAGCCCTACATAGAGCATATCAAGTGACAACAAGAGCCTGACAGACCGCGATTGGTTCCGGGACTATGTAGGGTCGGATTCATCCGACCGGCAGCTTGAAAGCTGCCCTACACAGGTTGTATTAAGTGACTACAAGAGCCTGACAGACCGC
>JAGSHA010000069.1 GCA_023954795.1 Oceanospirillaceae bacterium
GGCACAATTTTTTCAATCTTGCGCGCTTCACCAAACATGATACGGGTTTCAGTGGTTTCAAAGTCGATAGCTCCACGGGTGTCACGTGCAGCACGCAAACCGTGGTAAAGACTGTGCAGCGATTCCAGATGCGGTACCACCTCACTGTATTCGGCGCGTAAACGCTGACCCTCTTCACTCTCTGCTTCCATCAGCATCTTGCCAACCTTGGTGTAGGTCAGGCGTGCATGAGACTGGATCACCGCTTCATAGAATTTGTAACCGGACAGGTTACCCGACTCACTAATGGTCATCTCACACACCATAGCCAGACGGTCGACATGCGGGTTCAGCGAGCACAGACCGTTGGATAACAGTTCTGGCAACATCGGCACCACAAATTCAGGGAAATACACGGAGTTCCCGCGATTGTGACCTTCAATATCCAGCGCACTGTTCGGACGCACGTACCAGGACACATCCGCAATCGCGACCCATAGACGCCAGCCTCCGGATCGCTTCTTCTCCGCATAAACCGCATCATCAAAGTCTTTGGCGTCTTCACCATCGATGGTCACCAACGGCAACGCCCGCAGATCCACGCGATTAGATTTCGCGCTCTCTTCGACCTCAGCGCTCAGATCACCGATCTCCTGACGCACATCATCGGGCCACTCGTCCGGCACATCGTAGTTTGCGATGGCTACCTTGATCTCCATACCCGGCGCCATATGGTCGCCCAATACTTCGGTCACATGCGCCTGAGGCATCTGACGCTTACCCGGCTGGCGGAATAACTCCACCACGACCAGCTGCTGATCTTTATACTTCAGCGGGTTTTCCGGATTCGGAACAATCAGGACTTTCTGC
This sequence comes from Oceanospirillaceae bacterium, assembly GCA_023954795.1. Classification (GTDB taxonomy): domain Bacteria; phylum Pseudomonadota; class Gammaproteobacteria; order Pseudomonadales; family Balneatricaceae; genus Pontibacterium. The sequence goes on from JAGSHA010000069.1 coordinate 850, forward strand.
GTCACACGCTGATTTTCCGGGACCAACTCACCGAACCCTTTCTCACCGGTAAAACGCCCCACCAGTTTGCGGGTACAATGCTCCAGCACTTCGACAATTTTACCTTCTCGACGACCTTTCTGATCAACGCCGACTTCCTGAACCAACACGCGATCGCCATCAAACACTTTGCGCATTTCACGCGGCGTCAGGAACAGATCTTCACCACCCTCATCCGGCTTCGTAAAACCAAACCCATCACGATGACCAATCACACGACCCGGAATCAGCGCCATACGCTTAATCAGACAGAACTCATTCTTACGGTTGCTCATCAACTGACCGTCACGACACATCGCTTTCAGACGGTGCATCAGTGGATCCGCCGTGGCGACATCATAAATCTCCAGCTCGCGGCAGAGATGTTTATGACTGATCGGCGCATTCCAGTGATCCATAAATTCCATAATGAACGCGCGACTTGGAATCGCAGTACCGTATTTCTCTGCCTCAGCAGCTGCCTGAGGGTCTTTTTCGATCCAGTTATTACCCATGCGGAGAGTTTGGCCTTTATCTATTCAAATCTATTTAGTTGAGTCTAACCCATGTCGTGCTTTCTATCTTCATTTCAGGGACTTAGCATGCCGTTAAAGGGCCCCAAAAACGAAAAAAGCCAGCGGTTAGCTGGCTTTTGAAAGACATTATATGGAGAACAAGACTTATGGACGCTCGTCCACTTCCTCTTCTTTCTCCGGTGGCATCAGGTCTTCCTTACAGATATTCATCATCAACAACACGTTTGCCGCCACATAGATGGAGGAGTATGTACCAATCACCACACCCACTAGCAACGCAATCGCAAAGCCATGAATCATCTCACCACCAAAGACCGCCAGTGCAAGCAGCACCAACATGGTGGTCAAGGAAGTTACCAACGTACGGCCCAGCGTCTGACTCAGGGAGATATTCATAATCTCCGTCGACGTGCCTTTACGTACCTTACGGAAGTTCTCACGGATCCGGTCCGCCACAACGATGGTATCGTTGAGCGAGTAACCGATCACCGCCAGAATCGCCGCCAGTACAGTCAGATCGAAGTCCAGCTGCAGTAGCGAGAAGAACCCCAGCACGATCAACACATCGTGCGCCAGTGCCGATACGGCACCCACTGAGAACTTGAACTGGAAACGGAAGGCTACGTACACCATGATCATGAACAGTGCCAGCAGCATGCCCATACCACCCTGCTCACGCAGCTCCTCACCCACCTGCGCACCGACAAACTCGTTACGGCGCAAGGTCAGTTCCTGAGCTTCACCGTCCTGCAGCGCAGAGACCACTTTATCACCCAACTTCGGGTCGTGGTCCTGCCCCAGACGGATCAGGATATCGGTCGGAGAACCAAAGGTCTGAACAACCGCATCGTTGTAACCAGCGGACTCCAACTGGCCACGGATGTGATTCAGATCCGCTGGCTGTTCGTAGCCAACCTCCACCAGACTACCACCGGTAAAGTCCAGACCCAGCTTCAGGCCATTCACCGCCAGGGAGCCGATGGAGATCAGCAGTAGGATTGCCGAGAGCACTGTCGCTATCTTGCGCAGGCCCATAAAGTTATAAAGCTTATTCGTCATCTCACGTGCTCCCTTAGATCGACAGCTTCTTAAGCTGACGACCACCGTAGGTCAGGTTAACCAGAGAACGGCTCACAATGATCGCCGTAAACATGGAGGTCACGATACCCACGGACAGCGTGATCGCGAAACCTTTCACCGGACCGGTACCCATCGCAAACAGGATAATGGCGGCCAGCAAGGTGGTGATATTGGCATCAAAAATAGTGGTAAATGCGCGTTCGAAACCCGCATGGATTGCCGATTGCGGCGGCAAACCGTTGGCCAGCTCCTCTTTGATACGCGAGAAGATCAGCACGTTGGCGTCCACCGCCATACCCACTGTCAGTACGATACCCGCAATACCCGGCAGGGTCAGCGTCGCCGACAGCATCGACATCACCGCCACCAGCAGCACCAGGTTGAGCGTCAACGCAACGTTCGCCAGCAAACCAAAGACGCGGTAGTACAGCACCATGAAGACCAGCACCAGAGCAAAACCGATCTGAACAGAGGTCAGACCCAGCTCAATGTTCTCAGCACCCAGACTTGGACCGACCGTACGCTCTTCCACGAAGTAGATTGGCGCAGCCAGTGCCCCGGCGCGCAGCAACAGGGCCAGTTCAGAGGACTCGCCTGCGCCGTCCAGACCGGTAATACGGAACTGGTTACCCAATACAGACTGGATGGTTGCCAGAGAGATAATGTTCTTCTCCTGGTAACGCAGCTTGCTGGTCACTGTTTCGCCATCAACCTTCTTAACCACCGTACGCTCTTTGTCTTCCACAAACAGCACCGCCATACGACGTTTCACCGCATTACGGGTGGTACGGTTCATCAGCTCACCGCCCTGGCTATCCAGAGTGATGTTAACTTGCGGCTGGCCGTTTTCGTCGAAGCTCGCCTGTGCGTTCGAAACATTATCACCTTTGATGATAATTGCTTTCTCAAGCGTGGCTTTTCGACCCTGTTCACTACGGAACTCATAGGTTTCCGTTGTAGCGGAAGACGCCGTCGTCTTCGCTTCCAGACGGAATTCCAGCGTGGCTGTTTTACCGATAATTTTCTTCGCGGCTGCCGTATCCTGAATACCCGGCAACTGCACTACGATACGGTTACGACCCTGACGCTGTACCAGCGGCTCAGCCACACCCAGTTCGTTCACACGATTTCGCAGCGTTGTGAGGTTCTGCTTCAGCGCGTAGTCTTCGATCTCACGGATCTTCGCTTCAGACAGGTTTACAACCACATAGAACGCATTGTCGCGGTCATCGGCGCTGATCAGGAAGCCCTGATACTCTTTACGCAGGAAACTCAGTGCATTATCACGGGTTTCCAGCTTGGTGAATTTCACCGCCAGACTGCCATCTTCCTGCGTCGTTACACTGCGGTAACGCAACTTCTCTTCACGCAGTTTACGTTTGATGTCAGAGTTGTAGTTTTCCAGCTTCTGCGCCACAGCGGTTGGCAGATCGACTTCCAACAGGAAGTGCACACCGCCACGCAGGTCGAGACCCAGCTTCATCGGACCGGCACCAATAGAGGTCAGCCAATCAGGGGTCGTCGGCGCCAGGTTAAGTGCAGCGATGTAGTTGTCACCCAAAATGCTTGATACCAGCACTTTAGCCTTGAGCTGCGCTTCACCATCAGGGAAACGGATCAGGCCATTACGGGCGGTCAACTCAGAAGATTTGGTTTCGATACCCTCTTTTTTCAGGGCATCAGTTACACGGTCCAGCAAACGCTGATCCACCGTGTAGATATCACGGGTACCTGTCACCTGAATGGCGTGGTCATCCGGATAGAGGTTTGGCGCGGCATATAGCGCACCCAATGCCAGTACAAAAATGACCAGCAGGTTTTTCCAGAGGGGGTATCGGTTGAGCATAGTGCCCTGTCCCTATCAGATACAAAAACGCCACTGTGTCAGTGGCGTTTCCTTATGAGGCGAAAAATCAGATGCTTTTCAGAGTGCCTTTCGGAAGCGCTGCTGACACGTGGTTTTTCTGGAATGTCAGCTCGTTACCTTCGCTTACTTCCAAAACAACGTAGTCGTCATTCAGCTTCACAACTTTGCCCAAAATGCCGCCAGCGGTCAGCACTTCATCACCTTTGGTCAAACCACCTACCAGCTCGCGGTGCTCTTTAGCGCGCTTGGACTGTGGACGCCACATGAAAAAGTAGAAAATCAGACCAAAACCAGCCAGAAACAGCAGGTTAAACATACCATCCATTGGAGCGGCGCCAGCTGCAGATTCAGCATAGGCAGGAGAAATCAGGAAGCTCATTCAGCTTACTCCTAAACGTATTAAAAGAATTCTTTAGACTTATATGGTGTCTAACGGTGGCGTTTCAAGGCCCCGAAGACGATAAAATTCGTCCACAAAGTCGCTCAATTTACCCTGTTCAATAGCCTCACGCAATCCAGCCATTAGTACCTGATAGTAGTGCAGGTTATGGATGGTATTCAGCTGGGCACCCAGGATCTCTTTACACTTATCCAAATGGTTCAGATAAGAACGACTAAAGTTCTGACAGGTGTAACAGTCGCATGTTTCATCCACAGGACGGGTATCTGTTTTATTGGCCGCATTGCGGATTTTAACAATACCGGTCGTTGTGAACAGGAAACCATTGCGGGCGTTACGGGTTGGCATCACACAATCGAACATATCTACACCACGGCGCACCGCTTCGACGATATCTTCAGGCTTACCCACACCCATCAGGTAACGTGGCTTGTCTTCCGGCATTTTGTACGCCAGATGATCCAACACGTTTTTCATATCCTCTTTTGGCTCACCTACAGACAGACCACCGATAGCATAACCATCGAAGCCAACCTGAGTCAGACCTTCCAGAGACTCGTCACGCAGGTGAGGATACATCCCCCCCTGTACGATCCCAAACAGCGCCGACGGGTTATCCCCATGGGCTTTTTTGGAGCGCTCAGCCCAACGCAGAGACAAACGCATCGATTGAGCCGCCTCATTTTCCGTTGCCGGATACGGAGTACACTCATCGAAGATCATGACGATATCGGAGCCCAGCTCACGCTGAACCTCCATCGAACGTTCCGGGCTCAACATCACCTTGTCACCGTTGACCGGAGACTGGAAGGTCACACCCTCTTCGGTGATCTTGCGCATATTGCCCAGACTGAACACCTGAAATCCACCGGAGTCAGTCAGGATCGGTCCCTTCCACTGCATAAAGTCGTGCAGATCACCGTGCTGACGCACAATCTCAGTACCCGGCCGCAACATCAGATGAAAGGTATTACCCAGTACAATCTGTGCACCGGTCGCCTCGATATCACGCGGCAACATACCTTTAACAGTGCCATAGGTACCTACTGGCATAAACGCGGGGGTTTCCACCTCACCGCGTGGGAATGAGAGGCGACCACGACGGGCTTTCCCATCATCAGCCAGCTTCTCAAACTTCATGAAACACTCTCGGCTCACTTTGCCTCCAAAGACCCGGTCTTACGGGTAATAAACATCGCATCACCGTAACTGAAGAAACGGTAACACTCTTCTACCGCCACCTTGTATGCCTGCATCACATGCTCGTAACCCGCAAAGGCACTCACCAGCATCAGCAAGGTGGATTCCGGTAGGTGGAAATTAGTAATCAGCACATCAACCACGCGGTATTCATAACCGGGGAAGATAAAGATATCGGTATCGCCCATATACGGCTGGATCTCGCCCTCTTTACTGGCGGTTTCCAGACAGCGCACACTGGTCGTACCCACCGCGATCACACGACCGCCTCGGGCCTTAGTCGCTTTCACCTGTTCACAGACGGCTTCACTGACTTCGATATATTCAGCGTGCATCTTGTGCTCATCGATGCTGTCCACTTTCACCGGCTGAAACGTACCCGCACCCACGTGCAAGGTCACAAAGGCTTTATCCACACCTTTCTCTTCCAGCTGGGACAGTAACGCCTCATCAAAGTGAAGGCCCGCCGTTGGCGCGGCGACCGCACCCGGCTTAGCGTTATACACCGTCTGATAACGTTCGCGATCAGACAACTGATCTTCACGCTTCATATACGGTGGCAGCGGCATATGACCAAACTGCTCCAGCGCGGCAATCAGATGCCCGTCCAGCTGAAACTCAAGCTCGAACAACTTATCGTGGCGCGCCACCATCGTTGCTTCAAGATCACCTTCCAGCAGCAGCTTAGCGCCGGGCTTCGGCGACCGACTGGAACGGATATGGGCCAGCGCGCGCTTTTCATCCAGCACCCGCTCTATCAGCACCTCAATTTTACCGCCGCTTTCCTTCTGGCCAAACAGACGCGCAGGGATCACGCGGGTGTCGTTAAACACCACCAGATCACCCGGCTCAACCAGATCCAGCACATCGGCAAAGTGTCGGTGAGTCAGCTCACCACTGTTCCCATCAAGGCAAAGCAACCGGCTCTGCGTCCGCTTTTCCAGCGGAAAGCTGGCGATCAGCTCCTCGGGAAGCTCAAAATGAAAATCTTTAACCTGCATCTAGCGTACTTACACTCGCAATTCGAAGGTCGCGTATTCTAAAGGAATCGCAAAATTTTTGCAGACAAATGACACTAACCCATTGACGTCACGTAAAAGATTTCTATAATACGCCTCTCTTTGCTGTGCAACCGTAGTGAAATTGCTAACGACAGAGGCTCAATAGGCTTTTGTGTTACGGGATCTACATGTACAGGAAGACGTTCAACAAGACCGATGCCAGTGTGATGGAATTGGTAGACATAGGGGATTCAAAATCCCCCGCCTAATAAGCGTGCCGGTTCGAGTCCGGCCACTGGTACCATGTTCTTGTTGAAGACTAAGCAGTCTTAAGAAATCGAGCACTCTTCGGAACCTCGATTTTTTTGTGCCTGAAATTTGTCCAACTGCACCTAAGCGGTCTTCTTCTTACTTACGTTCACTGATTTCGTTACCTACATCCCGTGAAGGAATCTTTGAATACAGGCAGACAGATTGTCTGGAAATATGACTCAAGCAGAGATTCCGGGTGCTTAGCATCCCGTGTGATGGGTGTTGTTATGCAGCGTGCTGCGCAGTCAGTAAGCTTAAAGGTCTCTTCATTGCTCTGTTCAGCCTTCCGCTCATCAGGATATTTGTCGGGCGCAGAGAGAGAGTCTCAGAATTATGCGCCAGCTCCTCAACACCCCCGGTTTGGCCAAAATAAGCAGATTGGTTCAATTCTCACGATAAAAAACTAGCTCAGGCCTCCATCCAAATAGCTCCACTTGCTCTTAGCTGCCAATTGTCGGAAGCAGGGAAAGCCCCTTTTCTATGAGGCCTTCTGATCATACGGTGAAGTATTCGGTTATCGCTCCATCGATGGTATTTCTGAGTCTACGATGTTTACCTCATCTTTACTTCAACCGCCCCATGGCCTTTTCAAGCGCCGCATCTGCAGCTAGCGCATCACCTGCCGTTGCTTGTAAAGAATCCTCCGCAATTCGCAAACTATCCCGAGCCAAAGACGCGCCCATGATAGGTTGAACTGTTGCCAGAGTGTCCTCATACCCCTGTTCAATCCAGCTATGGATTTTCTCAGCATCGAATCCGAGTAAATCTCTTGCTCCGGAGGCAATACCTTTTGCACGGTTAAGCGTCGATTGCGGCCGAATCTCGAGGATGGTGGCATTTTTATACTTATGCCGACTCCATATAGATCCATCCGAAAGATGCGTCACAATGACCATATTGCAGCCTGCTTCGAGTAGAGGTGTGATCGGGGTATTTCCCTGCACTGTCTGCCAGCTGCCCTGCCCCCCGTCGGAATAACGCTTGCCTCCGATCTGCCCCGGTGAGAACAAAAACGGAATTGCCGCTGATGACAACAGATATTCTCGTGCCAATTCGTCATTCTGCGATTGCAGATGTATAAACTCGGAGTCGGGCGTATCTTTCAAGCCTACCTCTGCGGCAATTGCCCTAAGCAGGTCCAAGGTAGCTCCACGGCTTTCATAGACTGAAACATAAAATGGCAAACCGCTTTTCAACGCGGTGATATCTAGATATTCATCCATGAGTTCCCGCAGAGGCTTATCATCCAACAATGCTTCCGTGTCAGGCAGCTGAATCTCGCGCCGTCGCGCAATCTCATCAATCACCGTAAACAACACAGTCAGAGCTCCGCGACCATATAGTTTAAGACCGGAAACCGCTAAAAGGCGCAAATAATAGGCGGTATTGGCTTTAAGGGGAGTGGACTCCGCCAGATGCAACCAAAGAGCTTCCAATCTTTGTGCAGCCTCCGGTAGTGAGGGAGCTGATGCCACTATAGCGCCATTAAGGGCGCCGATACTGGCTCCAGCCACCATGTCGACCTGGGCACCCAACTCGACAAGCGCCTTCATCACACCAACCTGATAGGCACCTTTGGCCCCACCACCAGAAAGTACAAGACCAACCTTCATCGGCTCATTCATACCGGTGCGCTCCAAATACCTCTGGCACCAGCGCATCCGTAATCCGCTTTGCGGAGCAACGCAAGGGCACTGTTCCTGGCAATTTTTCGGGTTGCTGACAGATAGCGACCGTCATAGGGCTTCGCTCAGGAGTGGCTTGATCAGCCAGCCACGTTATCGCGTCCCTGGCATCAGCCGGACTCTGTTCAGGCCAACGCTGCCAATCCTCTAATGACAAACGTTTCGTTTGATCCAGCTTCGCATCCTTGGCCAATTGAATCTGCACTCGATTTTTCAGATCATCTAAGAAAGGCTGATGTTCATTGATTGGAAGTTGACGACAGAGGTCACCGAATGGCCCCCAATACAGCTCTTCAAGTGCAACATAACTGCGTCCGGCCAACGAAAAGCAATTAAATCCCCCAGCCTCCCAGCGAGCTATCACTCGCTCAAGGTTTAGTTGAGCAGCCTGCTTGCAGTCTATCAGATCAACTTTCTCTTCCAATGAGTTTAGCTGGCCGCTCAATCGAGTTTCTAAATGCGCAAGCATGTCACGGGTGTCCGCCGAATAGTTCACAATGGCAGCCGTATTTTCCGTCAGAGTGCTGACTCGCTTTTGAACCAGCGACAGGGTGTGCGTACTTTGAGCTACTGAATCCGTCAACTTTGTTAGCCACTGTAAAGAGGCATCAACACTTTCAGTTAGGCTGGCATTCACTTCAATTTGCCGACGCTGGTTCTTCCCCGAAACAGTTCCGAGTAGTCGTTTAAAAAGCCCACTCGGCTTTTTCTGCTCCCGAATATGATCCTTTGCCACTGTTAGGTTGTTGGCAAAGTCCACCACCATTCTCTCAGGTAAACAGGTGAGTACTTCGCAAATTTCAGCGTTTGGGCCAATGGGATTCTGCTGATTCATGCAGCCTCCTTCTTCAAGTTAGACAACTCTTCAAGTTCCACCTGCAAGGCCTCTATATCCTTTTTATAATCAGGTAAATGCCGATTTAAACGCTCAAGGATATCTATAATTTTTAGCTTCTCTTCCTGAGTACGCTGATGATCCCGCAACCCTTGTTGGTAGTTTCCCTGCACCTGCTTCACAGCATCAGAAATCTGCATATAAAAATCGTTTATCCCTTGCTCCACCGACTTCCGTATCTGCTCCAATAGTTTATCGGCTAACTCCTCAAAGGCCTTATCGATCGCTTTTGCATAACGATTCCGGACCTTGGAAAGGTCAACTTCAAACTGGGTGACCTCTTCCGTGTAGCTGTCCCATCCCCAGTCCGAGCTATTAAACCAGTCACAAACCGTTCCCCAAACGCCACTGCTACGGTACCAGCTTGTTTTCATCTCTGTATTTTTTGAAACAACATCATTCATTAGCTCCGACATACTCAACTTAGATTTAATACATCCGGCTATTTCTGGGATTGATATATTTAATACAAGGTCATCGGTTCCCAGTTGTTGTTCCAGCTCTTTGAGCAGTTCTTCTGCTTCACGTTGAGCCCCGGCAGTTAACTCGTTTTCAATTTTCAGCAGGACTTCACTGGCTGAAAGCTCGATGGTCTCTTGTCCCTGTTTAAGGATCTTTTCGACAGATCGACCAATCATTGTTAGCCTTGCTTTAGCTTCTTTACGTGTATCGTAAGAGAACTTCTTTTCCGCGGGATCAAAATCTGACGCATTGGATGTTGACAATGTTTCCCACATTCGACTGATAACATCTTCAATCTCGGGCTTTGGGGGGCTATTTGCGCCTTTATTACTTTCGTTTTTTTTTCTCTCTATGCGCTTTTTTAACTCAAGCCGCTTTGCCTCTTTAGGCCCGATGCGCTTTTTTATCTCAAGCCGCTTTCCCTCTTTAAAGTAGCCATCCACTTTTTTAAGCGCTTGTTTCTTGACTGTGCCAAATACCTTTTCAGCTTCTCTTTCGGCCTTTGTCAGGGTTTCATCTAGCTGCTGGCGGGTTTTACGTTCATTGTCTGATAATTGATCAATACTCTGCTGTAGCCTTTTGATTTTAGGTTGGAGTTCTTCAATACTCTCATTCAGCACAGAGCTTCGTTGGCTTAAGAAGGCTTTGAGTGCAGCAGCGGTTTCAAGTAGGCGTACAGAAGCTGATTCCAGCGCCATCACTCCTACACGGTTATACGCACTGACAATCACCTGTTCCAGAGGGGCGCTGAACTTCGACTCTTTCCACAGATAATCGGAGGCCTGCTTGACCCTTTCAACATCTGCCAATTGATCTTCCCAGCGAAACCCACCAAATACAGCAGAAGCAAAATCCTTTACCCAAGGATGCTGATTGTAATCGGGCAAAGCCCCATCCGAATCAATTACCCCACGCGCAGCATTTGCCCAGTAAGCTTGTCTGGACGATACGGGAAAAACCATATCCTCGGAAAAGAACGGTGCCAGCTGCACAACCCGTTTACGGGTGGCTACTTCGTCATCGGTATTGGCTCCTTTCTGGTCGAATTTGTTCACCAACGCAAACATCCGTCTATCAACCATTTCCACAACTTGTGCCAACTCCTGATGCATTTCATCATCAGCATCCACCCCCAGCTGGGTATAATTCATTACTGA
>JAGSHA010000368.1 GCA_023954795.1 Oceanospirillaceae bacterium
GTTCTTGGCTTTATCGCCCTGCTGTTCCTGGAAGAACCTAAAGGCCATATGGCAGAAGTGAAAGAAGACGGCACCGTCGAGCTGATTGAGGTGTCTTAACCGGCACCCGCTTGTTGGGAGTCGCTGCGCTCATCCCAACCTACATCGCTTTTGCTGGTTCCCACGGTCCTCCGTGGGAACCCATACGGTGGATTCTGGCTCATCCAATGTTCCGTATTACGGTGACATATAAAGCGGTATGCATTCCCACGCGGGAGCATGGGAACGAGGTATCGCTCCTGTAGGTTGGGTCGAGCAACGCGATACCCAACACGCTAAGCTTGAACGTAGGTTGGTGACGAGCGAAGCGACTCCCAACACACGCCGTTAAAAAAAGAGCACGATAATGACCCGCAAAAAGCCACCTCAAAAACAACTCAGCATCCGCTTTGGCGGCCGATCCACTGCCGGTGTAAAACCGGTTAATCAGGATGCCTTTGCCGCGCAACAGCCAGACGGCAGCGAGCTGGAGTTTAAGGGTGTGGCAGCCGCCATCGCGGACGGTGTCAGCAGCTGTGCGGATTCTCAGATCGCCAGCCAGACGTGTGTGACGGGGTTTATTCAGGACTATTTCAGCACCCCGCACAGCTGGAGTGTGAAGCACTCTGTATCGCGGGTACTGACCGGTCTGAATAACTGGCTGCATCAGGAGAACATTCAGGCCCGGCGCGAGAAAGACAGTATGCTCTGTACCTTCTCCGCGCTGGTCATCAAATCCAACACCCTACACTGGTTCCATGTGGGTGATTCCAGTATCTACCGTTTTCACAACGGTGAGCTGGAGCTGCTGACCAAAGATCATACCCGTCGTGAAGCGGGACGGAATTACCTGTCCCGAGCCATGGGCGGAGATCAGCACCTCGAAGTTGATTACAACTCCGCGGTACTGGAGGAAGGCGCATTGCTTCTGCTCACTACTGACGGGGTGCATGAATTTCTGAAATCAGCCCAGATCAGCAGCACGCTGACCGATGCCGGAGATGATCTGGAGAAAGCCGCCGCCGATCTGGTGCAACTGGCTGAAGAACAAGGGAGCGACGATAACCTCACTGCCCTGCTCATCTCTGTGGATCAGCTGCCACAGGAAACCCTCGACGAAAGTCATCACCGGGTGACCCAGCTACCGATCCCCCCGGTACTGACGGCAGGCAATAAGATTGACGGTTACGAAGTGCTGGATGTCATCTTCAGCGGTACCCGCAGCCATATGTATCAGGTGAAGGATCTCGAAACCGGTCAGCACTGTGTGCTCAAAGCACCCTCGATGAACTTCAGCGAAGATACGGTCTATCTGGATGGGTTTATTCGCGAGGAATGGGTCGGTCAGAAGGTCAATCATCCCAATGTGATGAAGACCTACAAACCGACACACGCCAAACGGTTTCTCTACTATCTGGGTGAGCACATTGAGGGCATGACCCTGCGTGACTGGATGAACGACCACCCCAACCCGGGACTCGATGAAGTCCGCCGCCTGGCCTCACAGATCATTCAGGGCCTGCGTGCGTTTCAGCGGGCCGATATGCTGCATCAGGATCTGAAACCTGAAAACATCATGATCGACATGGACGGTCGGGTGAAGATTCTCGACTTCGGCACCGTGCGAATCGCCGGTATCGAAGAGATGAGTTCACCACTGGATAAGTCGGTGCCTCAGGGTTCGGTCAACTATGTTGCCCCTGAGTACCTGATGGCAGAAAGGGGGACGTTCCGCTCTGATATGTTCTCTCTGGCGGTCATTGTCTATGAGATGCTGACCGGCCAGTTGCCGTTTGATGAGCGCAACATCAAGCAGGTCGAGATCAACCACTACTCGGAATTCAGCTACACCCCTGCGATCCAACATCGACGAGATCTTCCGCTCTGGATGGAGGGCTGTCTGCGTAAAGCGCTGCAACCCAACCCCATCCATCGCTACGATGCCTTTTCTGAGTTTATTCAGGATCTCACCGTTCCCAACTCACAGCTGGAAGCCAAAGTGCGCCACCAGCCTCTGCTGGAGAAAAACCCCACCCGTGTCTGGCAGGGAATCGCGGCCCTGCTGTTGCTGCTCAATCTGGTACAGCTGCTGCTTCAGGATACGGTGGGTTAACGTCTGAGACCGTTTATCGGTTAAAACGCAACGCTCCAGCTGCATCGGTATTGGTGATCACCTGGCTGCCGTCAAACACCTCCACCCCGTTGACAAAGGTGTGAAAGATACGGGCGCGGAAACGTTCTCCTGCAAATGGGGTCCAGCCACATTTGTAACGCACCGATTCATCCTCAACCTGCTGCTCAGTGTTCAAGTCCACCAACACCAGATCGGCGGCGTACCCTTCGCGGATAAAACCCCGCTGATCCACCTGATAGCGTATGGCCGGGTTATGGCAGGCTTTCTGCACAATCTGTTCCAGCGTAAATACACCCTGCTGATACAGCTCCAGCAACATTGGCAGCGCATGTTCCACCAAGGGTAACCCTGCCGGGGCCTGCCTATAGGGCTGATTTTTTTCGCTTAAAAGATGAGGGGCGTGGTCAGTAGCAATCACATCGATCACATCATTTCTGACCGCCTCACGCAGCGCGTCCCGGTCTCTTAGCGATTTCACCGCCGGGTTACATTTGATGCGATTCCCCTTCTCGGGATAATCCCGCTCGCTAAACCAGAGATGATGCACGCAGGCTTCCGCGGTGATGCGTTTGTGTGCCAGATCACCCGCGCTAAACAGCGCCAGCTCTTTAGCCGTGGTCAGGTGTAATACATGCAGATTGCTGTCGTATTTTTGAGCCAGTGCTACCGCCAGCGAGCTAGAGGCATAGCAGGCTTCCTCATCACGAATCAGCGGATGCATTTCCACAGGGATATCGCCGCCAAAGTGTGAACTCATCCTTTCTTCGTTGGCCGCTATCATCCTGCTGTCTTCGCAGTGAGTGGCGATCAGTATCGGGCTGTCGCGGAAGATCAGATCCAGTGCTTTCGGATCGTCCACCAGCAGGTTGCCCGTAGATGCCCCCATAAACACTTTGACCCCACACACCCGCGTCGGATCAACAGCACGAATCTGATCAATATTGTGATTACTGGCGCCGAGATAAAAGGCGTAATTCGCCACCGAACTCTGCGCCGCCCGCGCAAACTTTTTCTCGAGGGCATCCATATCCAGCGTTGGTGGATCTACGTTGGGCATCTCCATATAGCTGGTGATTCCACCGGCCACAGCCGCCGCCGATTCGCTGGCAATATCACCTTTATGGGTCAGGCCCGGCTCACGAAAGTGGACCTGATCATCGATCATGCCCGGCAGCAGATGCAGGCCGCTGGCATCAATGACGCGATCCGCTGTTTTGTGTTGCAGATTGCTGCCAATCGCCTCGATCTGGCCGTCTTTAATCAGCACGTCGCAGGTACGTTGCTCACCTTCGTTGACCATACAGGCGTTCAGAATCAGTGTGCTATTCATAGTCTCTTTCTCTACTCTTTCCTTCAGCCACCTATTCAGCTCTTACCAAGACAACTGAGGCTTAAAACCATTCGCCAGGCCACGGGTGGTGATAGCGACGGCGTTATGGGCATGTAAACTCTCTTCGTGCGATACCTTGAGCCAGAAGTCACGCACTCGGGTTTCATCCATCAACGCCGCTCGGATACCGCGGGCGGCATCTTCGCAGAACATCAGGTTCTGACCGTTCAACGCTGCGAACGCCTGCTCATCTTCACGCTTCACCGCGGTTTGCACCGGCGTTTGCAAAGCATTTTCGACGCA
>JAGSHA010000302.1 GCA_023954795.1 Oceanospirillaceae bacterium
ATGAGACAGAATCGCCGCTTCAGATGTGTGGTCCATTGAGCCGGTCGCTTCATCCAGCAACAGCACCGGCGGGTTATGGATCGCCGCCCGTGCTAACGTCACCGCTTTTCGCTGCCCACCGGAAAGAAACTCCCCTCGCTCACCCACATTCATATCAAAGCCCTGCGGGTGACGATTGATGAAATCACTCAGATCAGCCAGTTTGACGGCCCGGTCCAGCGCGGCTTGTGACACCTGAGCGTTCGCCAACACCAGGTTTTCCTTCAGTGTCCCGTAAAACAGGGTTGCGTCTTGGGGCACATAACCTATCTGATGGCGTAGTTCAGCAGGATCCAGCTGCCGAATATCCATCCCATCAACCAGTACAGCTCCCTCTATCGGTTGATAGAGCCCCATCAACAATCGATTTAGCGTCGTTTTACCCGAACCTACCCGTCCCAGGACGGCCACATGTTCACCGGGCTGCAGCGAAAAACTCACATCGTTGAGGGTAGAGATTTCAGACCCCGGATAAGTAAAAGAAACATGTCTGAACGTAACCTCACCTTTTAATGAAGCGCGGCTGGAGAACCGCTTACCGGCTGGACGTTCTACCGGTTTTTCCATGATTTCATTCAGCGCGGTCAACGCCGTCCGGGCATTATGGTATTGCGTTAATAAACCCGCCACCTGACTAATTGGTGCCATCGCACGGTTGCTCAACATGGTTGCCGCGATCAATCCACCCAGACTCAACTCACCCTCTGCAATCAGATAAACACCCATCACAATGATGCTGACACTCACCAGCTGTTGCGCCCACAGCGCTACATTAAGATTCGTCGATGCCAGCAGTCGCAGCTGAACACCCACCCGATCCAAAAACGCCGCAGCCTTCTCCCAGCGGCGCTGCATAATGCCTTCAGCACACATGGACTTAAGCGTATCCAGCCCGATCAGGCTTTCGATCAACACTGAGTTACGCATGGAGCTGGCCTGATACATGCTTTCAGTCAGCTTTCGCATTTTTCGCTGTGTCGTCAGTGCATAAAGAACCACTACGGCGATACCCACCAGCAAGGGCACCACCATGCCTGTTGCGATCCAGCCAATCACCAGAATAAAGATCAGGGTAAATGGCAGATCAATCAGTGCGGTCAGTGACGCCGATGTGGTGAAATCACGCACCGACTCATAGGAACGCAGATTGGCTGCAAACGCCCCTACTGACTGAGGACGGTGTTCCATCTTCAGCCCCAATACCTGCTCCATAATCCGAACCGATAAGAGGATATCCACCCGCTTTCCGGCCAGATCGAGAAAGTATCCACGCATGGTTCGCAACGCCAGATCAGCAACCAGCACCACACCAATCCCAATCGCCAGCATCCACAGGGTTTCAATCGCGTGGTTGGGTACCACACGGTCATACACATTCATGGCAAACAACGGCAATGCCAGTGCAAACAGGTTGATAAAAAATGCCGCCAGCAACACATCCCTATAAAGCCCCAGGTTTTCCCCCATAGCACTCCAGAACCAATGGCCTTTTGACGCTTCACTGATATTCGAGGTACGGGAATCAAAACGAAATTTTGGCCGGGCATAGATCACCAACCCGGTGTAACTATCGTTTAATTGGGCAACAGGAATGTCTTCGACGGTATCGGACAATTCGGGGAAGATAACGTGAGCATGACGTTTATCTGCACTCCATCCCATCAATACACAGGCATCATCTCCGTCCATCAGT
The DNA here is from genome assembly GCA_023954795.1 of Oceanospirillaceae bacterium. Lineage (GTDB taxonomy): Bacteria > Pseudomonadota > Gammaproteobacteria > Pseudomonadales > Balneatricaceae > Pontibacterium. The sequence goes on from JAGSHA010000302.1 coordinate 1,733, forward strand.
AACACCGCAGGAAGCGCCCGCTCACGTACATGCGACAGCGGCTTACTCAGTACTTTGCTGACAAGCCCCGCACGTGCAGCCGCCCGCCCAAACAAATAGGGCGTGAGATGCGCTTGCTCAAGGGGCAAACCCGATACCAGAGACTCACGATTAACACTCTCACCGTGAAATGCACTCAGGACCAGCAGACACTCAAGCAAAGAATCGATGTCCATCTTTGCGTCCATAGCCACTCCTGTTTAAATGGCCATGTGTCCTCATCCAAAAAATATGGCCAGCCCTGTCAATCTAGCTGAACATTGACGGGAATATAAAATGTTCACTAAAGAATAATTTTCATACAAAACTTAAGCTGAAAACTGGAAAAAGAGCTGTTCTGTGCCTGTTTTGTGTCTTTTTATACCATCAAGAATGGATCACAGGGTTTTGCTCTTGCGCCCATCAGCGTCATCAAAAACTGTAACTATTCCGTTACAAGTCGCTGATAAGAGACAACTATCCCCTTTCTGAAATAAACACAGCGCGTTTGAATTCAACTGGCATATCTATACCAACAGGTATAAAAAAGCCCCGCATGTGCGGGGCTGGTATAGATGATCTATCGATCTAATTAATCCACCAATTCTGGTTCAGCGATTTGAACGGCATTAATGGTCTTCAGCGGATTACGCATACGGTCGTCTAACAGCTCCCAGCGTTCATACGCCAGCTTCAGGTTCTTTTCCTTCACATGGCCAAAGCCTTTTATCTGCAAGGGTACATTAGCGATCTCCACGGCGGTATCCAACGTATCAATTGAAAGCTCACGGATCAGGTTTTCAATACGGCGGCGGTACTGCTTGATCAATGCCCGCTCCTCGCGACGCTCGGCACTGTAACCAAACGGATCCATCCAGCTACCACGCACACCCTTGAAGCCTGCAACGATCTGCAAGGCTTTATACATCCAGCCGCCGAACTCCCGCTTTTTCAGCTGACCAGTACGTGGGTCACGTTTTGACAGCACTGGCGGAGCCATATGGAACTTCAGTTCGAAGTCACCGCTGAACTGGCGTTTGATATTCGCCAGCCACGCGCCATCGGTATATAACCGCGCCACTTCGTACTCATCTTTATAGGCCATCAACTTATACAAGCTGCGCGCCACCGCTTCGGTCAGCGCCGAACTGTCCGGCGCGATTCGCTGCTCCGCCGCACGCACCTGATCCACCAGGTAGGTGTACTGAGCGGAGTAGTTTGCACTCTGATAAGCCACCAGATCTTTCGCCCGCCGCTTGATCAGTTGATCGACACTCTCTGACATCACCCGCCATTCCGGCGTTGGGAATCCCTGCTCCATCAGTTTTTCGATCTGCGCCGGATCATGGGCCATCAGGCGACCGAGCTTAAAGGCGCGCAGGTTATACGGTACGGCAACACCATTTTTCTCGATAGCCGCTTCGATGGAGGCCAGTTTCACCGGCAACCAGCCCATCTGACAGGCATAGCCCAGCAGCATAATGTTGGCACCAATGGTATCGCCAGTCAGGCGTTGTGCCACATCGGTGGAATCAAAGAAATGTGCATTACCTTCGCCCGTAAAGCGGGTCAGTGCAGCGCGCATATCATCCACAGGGATATGGAAATCACCATCACGTGTGAAGGCCCCGGTTACGGTTTCATGTTCGTTCACCACTGCGCGGGTAAAGCCCTGACGCAAGCGAGATAAACCTTCATCGCTGGAGCTGGTCACGATATCAGCGCCGATCAGCAGGTTAGCCTGTCCTGTGGATAAACGGGTCGATTTCAGTTCATCAACGGAGTTGCCGATCTTCAGATGGCAGTACACTGCACCAAACTTCTGCGCCATACCGGTCAGGTCCAGTACCTGTGACGCTTTCCCTTCCGCTTGAGCCGCATCACCCATCAGCGAGGAGATGGTGACTACGCCGGTACCACCGATACCGCATACCAATGCGCCAAATACCCCATCGGATTCAGCAACCGGTGGCTGTGGCAACGCATCAAACAAGGCATCGGACATCTCCACCCCTTTGCCCTTAGTCAGCTCGCCACCTTCAACGGTCACGAAGCTAGGACAGAAGCCGTTTACGCAAGAGAAGTCTTTGTTACACGCCGACTGGTCGATCATGCGTTTACGACCCAACTCTGTTTCCAGAGGCTGCACCGACAAACAGTTGGATGCTTCACCGCAATCACCACAACCTTCACACAGGCGGTAGTTGATATAAGCACGCTTGGATGGATCTTCAGCGCTGCCGCGTTTACGACGACGGCGCAGCTCCGTGGCACAGGTCTGCTCGTAGATCAGGACAGTAACGCCGGAAATCTGCTGCAACTCTTCCTGCACTTTGATCAGGTCATCGCGATGATACAGCTGGGTATCTGCGGCAAACTCACGGGTATTAAACTTGGACGGATCGGCACTAACGACCACGACTTTGGCGGCACCTTCGGCTTTCAACTCATGGGTGATCGCCTGCACGCTCAACGGACCGTCATGGGGCTGACCGCCGGTCATCGCTACGGCATCGTTAAAGAGGATCTTGTAGGTGATATTCACACCCGACGCGATCGCCTGACGAATCGCGTTGGAACCGGAGTGGTAGTAGGTACCATCCCCCAAGTTCACAAAGGCATGCTCCTGATCCACAAACGGTGCAGCACC
>JAGSHA010000165.1 GCA_023954795.1 Oceanospirillaceae bacterium
ATGCAGAGGCTGATCACTGGCCAGCACAAATACTTTGATGCTTTGCCCGTTAGGCCAGCGTTGAGTATGCATGCCAAACACCGCAAGCAGCGACTGGCGGCTTAATGATCTTTCTATAACAGAAGCGTGCGTGATAACGACGGGGGTATCCGAGGCGGGAACAGCAGACATCTGCAAGCAGATAAAAAAAACAAGTGCCCTGATGATATACCGGAGCATCGTGTGACACGAAAGGATCCATACTCTCATACGAATTTCCATTGCTGCTATATCTGGGAAATGAGTCGTCCATAAACTCAAAAAAGTATAGAACGTATTTTTGCACTTGCCGCAAATCCGGCTGTTGAGAATAGATAATACATGATCTGAACCATGGTTGGCGGGTATGTATAGGGCAGAAGCTATAGTTAAGCATAGTTTTGCACCGCAGAATTCCCTGAGATTCAGAGGTATCTATTATGACTAGTTGGCAGGATATATGTGCACTAAGCGACTTGCCTCCAGACAACCGGATGGTCATCCCTGTAGGCAATATCAGTTTATTGCTGATCAATGTAAGTGGAGAGATTTTTGCCGTTGAGAATTTATGTCCTCATGATGGCGGCAAACTTCATGAAGGGCCTGTAGAGGGTACAGAAGTCATCTGCCCGCGCCACGGTGCGCGCTTTTGCTTACGTACAGGCGAAGTGCTTGCACCGCCTGCAACAGAAGATATTGATAGTTTTCCGACCCGCATCAAAGCCTCACGTATTGAAGTATTTATTCCGGGATAAGAATCATCCTTGTTAATTGTCCGTAGCATACGATAATGCGGCTTCTTTTGTGACTGAATACAACAGGTTTTCTATGTCCGCGCGTTCTTTGCCTATCCTGTACTCCTTTCGACGTTGCCCCTACGCCATGCGTGCCAGGCTTGCATTGGCTTCGACCGACGTTCGGGTGGAGTTGCGTGAAATCGTACTCAGGGATAAACCCGCCGCGATGCTTGTGATCTCCCCCAAAGCAACCGTGCCGGTATTACAGCTACCAGATGGTCAGGTGGTTGATGAAAGTTACGAGATCATGAAATGGGCGTTAATCCAGGCTGACCCTCAACTCTGGTTGGGTAGGGACGGAGATCTCATCCAGGCGGCCGACGCGTGGGTGATAGCAAATGATGAGGAATTTAAACCGTGGTTGGATCGCTATAAATATGCAGATCGGTATCCAGAACACAGTCCAGAGTACTATCGAGATCAGTGCGAGCTCTGGTTTCGCAAGCTGAACCATCAGTTAGAGATGCATGATGGCTATCTGTTGGGAGAGCATTTTTCTTTGGCGGATGCGGCATTGCTACCGTTTATCCGACAGTGTGCACACGTTGATAAGTGTTGGTTCGATACAACGCCTTATCACGCACTGCAGCATTGGTTAGAGCAATTTTTGGTGTCAGAGCTTTTTCAGGTTGTGATGAAAAAATATTCGCCATGGCAGCCTGAAGACTCTGTAATTATTTTTTAATAATTGTTCCGATACTTGTCTACACTGCCTGTTCAAAGGTGTTGCGTTATATTCATATCGGATAGCCGAATAGAGTCATAACACCTTTTACAAGCAGCAATTTTTTCATAGAAAGATACATATAATATCAAATATGTATTATGTACTTTTTGAAATGTGTCGGCCTGTGACTTTCAGCCAACTCGATATGCCCAAGTTGAATGGTAACTCTTATCGAATTGGTTTAGGCTGGCGGCGATTTCTGCATATGCATTGGAAATGTCAGAGATCCCTATATTAACCCCTTATTTATTAAGGGTTTTTTCAAAAGGAGCTTGTATGAAAGTGCAGACATCCTCCCAGAAGGAAGTTCTGGTTCCAGAGAACGTGCAACTCATCTCGACCACTGACCTAAAGGGCAAAATTCTGTATGCAAATGATGCCTTTTGCAGTGTTTCTGGATTTTCTCTCGAAGAGCTTAGAAGCAAGCCTCACAATATCGTGCGACACGCGGATATGCCTAAAGAGGCATTCGGCAATCTATGGGATTCTCTAAAGAACGATCAGGCCTGGCGCGGCATCGTCAAAAACCGGTGCGCTAATGGTGATCATTACTGGGTTGATGCGTACGTTACGCCGCTGTATGAAAGTGGCGTCAAAGTTGGCTATCAGTCTGTTCGTACACGCCCATCCGATACACAGAAGAGAAAAGCCGAGTCCATCTACGCCCTGATCACTCAGGGTAAGCTCAACCGTCTGCTTAACCAAAGCACAATTCACACGTCGGCTTTACTGGTCTCTGCTGGGCTGGTGGCTGTGGGTAGTGTTGCGAGTTACCTTCTGCAAGGACCGATTACCTCTACGGTTGTCACCGCAATGACAGGGATATCGGTAGCGTCTATCTGGAGCTGGCGTACACGGAAGATCTCGACTCTGAAAAGCACCGCACAGAATATTGCGTCAAACTCACTGATCAAGCTTATCTACTGTGATTCCAGTGATGAGCTTGGCGATATTCAGCTGGCAATGACCATGCAGGATGCACGTAACCGCACCGTGCTGGGGCGATTGGCCGATATCAACCAGACAATCAGAAGTGCGGTTGGGCTGACCGATAACGCAATTAAAAATACCGACAATGGGCTGAGTCGGCAGGACAACGAAACTGATCAGGTTGCCAGTGCCGTAGGCCAGATGGCAAGTGCAACTGAAGAGATTGCACTGAACACACAGCAAACGTCTGAAGTCAGCCAGAATGCCTGTTCCGTCACAGAAGATGGACGTACCGCGCTACAAGAAGTGATTAGAAACACCGAAGCTCTGGCAAAACAGGTCAAGCTGGCGGCGATTACCTCTAAGGAACTTCAATCGCAGGCTGATGAAATCGGAAACGTACTATCAGTGATCAACGAGATTGCTGACCAGACCAACCTATTAGCCTTGAACGCTGCGATCGAAGCGGCGAGGGCTGGTGAGCACGGTCGTGGATTTGCGGTGGTGTCTGACGAGGTACGAACACTCGCGGTCCGCACTCAAAATTCTACGAAAGAAATAAAAGCGGTTATAGAACACGTTCAGGATGCAGTGAACAAAAACGTTCATATTATGCAGGAAAGTGAAGAAGAAACCGTCAATGTCCTGCAGGCCACGCAGAAAACAGACGATGCGTTTGTAAATGTACAAAGCATGATGGCTGAAGTCTCTGACCGCTGTGCACAGATCGCTACGGCATCGGAAGAACAGACCGCTGTGGTGTCTGATATTCATCAGAATATTGGTTCGATCCGTAACCTGTCAGGTGAAAATCGTGAGGCATCCCGCCAAACCAATGAAGCCAGCCATGAACTACATAAGCTCATGGATCAGCTTGAATCAATGGTTCAGGCTTTCGAAAAATAGCGTCACTTCAATACGAAAAAGCCCCGGTCAGAAGATTGCTGCCGGGGCTTTTTTATAGAACCTAAACGTTATAGAAACGACGCTGATTTACGCTTCAAACTCTATCTTTATCTTTAGACTGCTCTTCAATAAGAGCCTTTAACTCATTGATTTGCTTTGAAAGATCGTCAATGGTTAGCTGGCCTTCAGCGAGTGCTTTTTCTCGCTCCTCTTCTGCGTGTTCGTTTTCCATCACGTTCACCACAATCCCGATCACCATGTTCAGAAACGCGAAGGTGGTCAGGAAAATAAAGGTCAGATAGAACAGCCAGCTGAAGGGATAGACCTCCATGGTCTCGTACATGACGTCGGTCCAGTCTTCGAATGTCATCACCCGAAACAGTGTCAGCATCGCAATGGATATATCACCCCACAGCACGGGATTGATATCAACAAAAAACGACGCACCTACAGCCGCGTAAATGTAAAAAATAATAAACATCAACAGAATCACATAACCCAGCTGTGGTAACGCTTTGATCAGAGAATTCAGCAGCAACCGCAATTCAGGTACGATGGAGACCATTCTCAGTACCCGGAAGATACGAATCAAACGGCCCACCAGCGCCATTTCACTGTCCTGAATAGGGATCATGCTGATCACTACGATGAGTGTGTCAAAGAGATTCCAGGGGTCTTTAAAGAAGGCCCGTTTATTTGGCTCTCCCACAAACCGGATGGTAATTTCAACCAGGAAGAAAAGTGTAATCGCAGTGTCTAGCCACCCGATCACCATCAGGACGTTTTCCGGGATATCGTAGGTTTTAGCCCCGATCACCAACGCTGAAAACAAAATGACAGCAACAACAAACAGCTCAAACATACGGTTGGAGCGCAATGCAAAGAAGCGCTCCTGAAGCATCTCAAAGTTCATAACTCAGTTTCAATCAATATCAGTGGACATGTCTGGAAAGCGGGATTCTACCTAGACGTTATTGCACATTAAAGTACAACCAAGCCGAGAGGCACTCGCAACGATTAAGCCGCCAGAATACCGAAAAAACGCTAAGCAATCAGTCAGATTAATGTCTAGGCACCGACACAGAGCTAGATTGTTAGTCAATCGGGGTGATTCATGAGGAGAAGGGTGAGCTAAATGAGTGATCGATGTAATAGTGCTGCGGTAACGTGTCGCGGCGATCCGCTTGGGCTTGCCCATACGCGTGCAAGCTATGATTCGCCTGACATGCAAGACGATTCATGTGCAGCGAACTGTTTCAGGCAGGGGAGTAGTGCTGAACTGAATTGCTACAGCTGAACAAAAAAACATCCGAAGAGCATATGATTACAACTGCAGCGCTACAGGCCTTCTAAATACCGTTGACGATCATCCGTCTCCAGATGGGATTCGAAGAAGTTAATCAACTCGTGCACGCTTTCGCGTCCTTGCTCATCGGTTTTCTCGCCATTTTGAATCTGCTCTGCTTCCTCAGACAAGAAATTCAGCATCTTCTCGCCCATCTCCGCCGGCGTTTTATTTAGCAGCTCAACCAATTGATCAACTTCTTCACCTGCCATCCCTGCGGCCTGCCAGAATGTTTCTCGCTGCTCAGGTATGACTGATAGCTCCGCGTCACGCAACGCCTCCATATCCTGAGTCGCTGCTAGTGCATTTGTGCGCGCCTGAAAATCCTGAGTGTCCTGTTGTAGGTAATCATCTGACAGCTCGACTAAGGGGACTTGCTGCTGGATCAGGCGGTTAAGATCATGCACCCGTTGATCACGGGCATCAGCCCCGAGCTCATCCAGATTTTCGGCTAGATGCATCGCGCGGGTAGATAGGTCAACGTCCTCATTATTACGATTAACCCAGGCATCGGTGGCCAGCACCTGGATCAAAGCCTCCTGATCTCGCTCCCCCGTACCCGGTTGTTTCACTTCATAGAATCGATGATCCTCATCAGCACCGACATCACGCGGGTCACCCATGCGAGCCATAAACACAGTGTCACGCACTGTCGAATCACTGCGCAGGGCATCAATCGTTTCCATGACCTCGGCGTTGGCTTCCATATCCGCCGGGTGCTGGCTATCTGCTCCTATCAACTGATCTAAACCCGTTTCCGTAATCGTGATATAGGCGCGCTGATCACTGACATCCATCACTTTTAACTGCGTACTCATCTGAGCTACTTGCTCATCGCTCAGGTCGTAGTTCTCCAACATTCCCACAGAGCTTTCGATCATGCCCAGTAACGTATCAGCTGAAAGATTATCGTGTTCAGGGACGGCGTAGTGATCCTCGCCGGGCGAGCCGACTGCCTGAGTCATTGCACTCAAATACGGGTCTGCTTTAGCGGCGAGCCCGCTAAGGTAACTCAAAGTCGTATCTTTAGTGATTTTACTGCGATCAGACAGTTGTTCTGCCAAACGGCCGCCCAGCTCGGCGTCTTTTCCGAAAACGTGCAACAAATCTGATTGCTGGCTATCACTAAACTGCGCGAGGGTGTCTAAGGTTTTAGCCACGTCCTCCACATGGGTAACAGTTTGCACAAAATTGTGCAGATCATCAGCAGGCGCTGCGCCCTTGGGCTGGGAGAGCTGGCCCGTAGGCTGGTAGGTTTCAGATGTATCTCGAGGCGGGATTTTCGCCGCATGGCGATCAACCTCATTCAGTACGCGGCTGCGCGTCTCTGCATTCAGATCGGTCAGCGTTGAGATAAGGTTGTCAGTATTTTTGCCCGCAGACAGCACTGCGGTAAAACCACTTTGTTGTGGTGTGGTACGAAGCCCTTCAACCCCGTTGGCTAGTTGGCCCAGCTCTTCATCACTGAGTTCTTCCGCTAACGCTAAAAAGCCTTCATCCTGAATCAGGTCAGTGTCGATCAGTGTATTTTGCTGAGCTTCAGACAAACGATCGAGTACTGATTCCATGCGATCGGCTTTTTCTGAGCGTTCGACAATCAGTACATGAACATCACCTTCAAAAGCGATGTACTCACTCTCTCCGAAGGTAGGGCCTGCATGTGATAGCGACACGGTATCTGAACGCGTTTTGCCTGAAAGCATCTGCGTCTTGCTGCTGTCGTCTGTCGGCTGGGACTGCGTTCTCGAGCTGGACAGCTGGTTGGTGATTGCATTCTGCAAACCTGCTGAGTCCAATTTCATATCCATATCCTTAGTCTTCCTACCGCCTGAATATTTACTATCGGCCGAACCAGGGTTTGGCATAGGTTGAGAAACATTAAAATTTCGCAAGATTCCGGATTTACAATTGAACAGCCGTTTTAAAAGCCTGTAGCGACGGGCCTTTCAGGGAATGCAGCAGATTAATGAAATTCGTAATAAATATATAAAAAACAACGCCTTATATATTATAATGGCTATAAGTTATTGTAGTCATCCATTCGTTAGGTCGTAGTCCGGAGACCCTTATATACGCAGAAAGATGACAACCGCATGGAGCGCAGAGAGGGACGCTGTTAGTATTGCGTGCGACTCTCCCGAACTTGCATAGATGGAATTCTGAGCACAACTGATGCGCATTCTGCACACCTCTGACTGGCATTTAGGCCAGCACTTTATTACCAAAAGCCGTGCGGCCGAACATCTGGCTTTTATCAATTGGTTATTGAATCGGATCTGTG
>JAGSHA010000299.1 GCA_023954795.1 Oceanospirillaceae bacterium
ATTACGTTGGAATTGACGATAGAAGTCACGGTCGACGGGTGGGTTTAATCTGCCATCGTATAGCGCACTTAATGGGGTGGGACCGTGATAGACGGCACTACATTTTGTTGGCCGGGATGCTGCATGATAGTGGCGTATCATCTACCGCAGTGCATAAAAAGCTTGCGGATGAATTAGAGTGGAATGGAGCTGAACAGCACTGTATCCGTGGTGATTACTTCCTGCGTAATTTCCCGCCATTTCGTCGCTACGCTGAAGCGGTACGTTACCACCATACCCGCTGGGAGCATCTGCCAGAGTCACTGGATCAAACGACGCGTGAGTATGCCAATCTGATTTTTCTTTCAGATCGGTTAGACGTTATCTATGCCTCGTTTATTCAAACCCATCCCCATCACCTGGTTTTGCTTCAGCGAGACACGCTACTGGACGAGTTGCGACCACATATCGGTACGCTGTTTTGTCCTCAACTGTTTGAAGCCCTGGAGCAAGCCGCACTGAAAGACAGCTTTTGGTTAGAGTTGCGAGAAGAGTTTCTGGATGATGCGATTTTCGACACGCTGGCATCCAGCGATTACAAAATCTCATTGAGCTTCAGTGAGATTGAGTCGCTGGGCGAGCTGATCTCACAAGTGGTGGATGCTAAGAGCCCGTTTACGCACTATCACAGTTTAAGGGTTGCCGATCTGGCCTATTCTCTTGCTGAATTGGTGGGCTGCGATCAGTACCACAGCCGTATCTTGCGCATCGCCGGGTTACTGCATGACGTTGGCAAGCTCAGAACGCCCGACGAAATACTGGAAAAGCCTGGTGCGTTAACGCCTGAAGAGCTGGCGCAGATGCGCAGCCATCCTTTGGATAGTCGACGTGTATTGAAGGCTATCTTTCCCAATACGCCGATTGCTAAGTGGGCATCTGAACATCACGAAAAACTGGATGGCTCCGGGTACCCTTATGGCTGGGAAGGTGATCGGATCGATCTGCCGACGCGCATTTTGTGTATTGCCGACATCTTTCAGGCGTTGTGCCAAAAAAGACCTTATCGAGACCGTCTTAGCGTTGAAGAGGTTTTGGGCATTATGGATAAGATGGCTGATGGCGGTCAGCTCGACAAGGATGTGTATGGCACGCTGAAAGAACACAAAGATGATCTGTACCTTCTGGCGATCAAAGAAGGTGCCGTCACCGTAGAAATCTAGACCCTGTCATAAGCCGGCTATTGTTCAAGTTCACCCTTACAATGGTCGGTATCCCCTCTGCCTCATCTGCGTCCCTCTATGGCGTCACGCTGTACCATCTCCCTGTTTCTGCCTTATTCCTTCACTTTCCAGCGCGCCAGATTGGCATTGATCCGTCAGTGGGTCGGTTTTAGTAATCAGCGGGTCGTTTCCAGCCTCTTACCAATTTTTACGAAAAATTACACTGAATGAACTCTGGGAAGTGAGCCATCTTTCCCAATTCTCTCTCTTCCTTTGAAAGAAGAAACGAGACAGAAACCCGTTTAGTCAGTTGGTAACGAAAAAGGATAACAACAATGAACGCAGCCGATCTGCACAATGACTCCATCGTGATCGATGGTCTGATCTGCGCGAAGTGGAATCGCGAACTGTTTGAAGATATGAGCAAGGGTGGATTGACCGCTGCGAACTGCACGGTGTCCTTCTGGGAAAACTTTCAGGGTACGGTTGATAACATCGTTGAGATGAATCAGCTGATCGAAGAGAGCAGTGACCTGCTGATGAAAGTCCGTACCACCCGTGACATCTATCGTGCCAAAGAAGCAGGTAAGACCGGTGTGATGATGGGTTTTCAGAATGCTCATGCGTTTGAAGATCAGATCGGCTACGTCAAAGTGTTTAAAGATCTGGGCGTGGGCATTGTGCAGATGTGCTACAACACCCAGAACCTGGTCGGCACCGGCTGCTACGAGCGCGACGGTGGCTTGTCCGGTTTCGGTCGCGAGATCGTGGCAGAAATGAATGAAGTGGGCATGCTGTGTGACCTGTCACATGTCGGCCCACAAACTGCGAAAGAAGTGATCGACGAATCCAAAAAACCGGTGGCGTATTCCCACTGCCTGCCATCGGGTCTGAAAGAACATCCACGTAACCGCAGCGACGAAGAGTTGAAATACATCGCGGACAACGGCGGTTTTGTCGGCGTCACGATGTTTACGCCATTCCTGCGTGCCGGTGTGAACGCCACTGTTGACGATTACGTTGAAGCGATCCAGTACATCTACAACATCGTGGGTGAAGATGCGATCGGTATCGGTACTGACTTTACTCAGGGTCACGGTCAGGATTTCTTCGAATACCTGACTCACGATAAGGGCTACGCCCGTCGTCTGACCCGTTTCGGCGAGATCATCAACCCTAAAGGCATCCGTACGGTCGGTGAGTTCCCGAACCTGACCGAAGCTTTGTTGCGCAACGGTTTCTCTGAAATACAGGTGCGCAAAATCATGGGCGATAACTGGGTCAACCTGCTGAAAGACGTCTGGGGCGAATAAGCCAACCCACTCCCTGAACCCTGTTTGTGACGGGGCATGAGTTGCCGGGCGATTGGGCTCCTCGGCAACTTGTGCCTTGTTACTCCTAACGTGACACCCGCTGTAAATCATCGATAGCGATCCGGGTGCACGCATAAAGAATTGAATTTGAGGTAGAAAAAAATGGGTGTACACACGCCAGAAATGCCAATCAACGTAGACGACGAAACCGGTGTATGGACAACAGATGCGTTGCCAATGCTGTATGTGCCGCGTCACTTCTTCGTTAACAACCACATGGGTATTGAAGAGGAGATCGGTGCCGAGCGTTATGCCGAGATTCTGTACAAGGCGGGTTATAAATCTGCGCACTACTGGTGTGAGAAAGAAGCGGCAGAGCACGGTATCAAGGGTGAGGACATCTGGCATCACTACATGAAACGTCTGTCTCAGCGCGGTTGGGGTTTCTTCGTCACTGAAGAGCTGGATCTTGAGAAAGGTACTGCGAAAGTGCGTCTGGAAAACTCCGCATTTGTGTACCAGTACGGTCAGGTTAACCGCAAAGTCGATTACATGTTCACCGGTTGGTTTGCAGGTGCGCTGGATCAGATTGCTGAAAGCCTGGGTTACGACGTGCGTACCAAAGCGGAACAGACTCAGTGTGCGGCGGAAGAGGGTTGTGAGGTGGGTTACTTCGAAGTATCCCCTCTGTAAGCCACAAAGCGACAAGAGCAAAGCAGGTCTTCGGGCCTGCAAAAATAACAACAAAATCTGGCACTAGGAGTTGAGCAGCGCTGTCGCTGTAAACGACTCCAGCCAAATAAGAAATAAATAAGGTGGGGTCCGATTATGTCCCAGTTTGATGTGCTGTTTGAGCCACTCAAGATTAACAAGTTGACGATTCGTAACCGTATTGTCAGCACCGCTCACGCTGAGGTGTATGCCACCGATGGCGGTATGACCACTGATCGCTATGTGAAGTACTACGAAGAGAAAGCCAAAGGCGGTTGTGGTCTTTGCATCTGTGGTGGTTCCAGTGTGGTGTCTATCGACAGCCCGCAAAGCTGGTGGAGTTCCGTCAACCTGTCGACGGATCGGATCATTCCACACTTTCAGAATCTGGCCGATGCGGTGCATAAGCACGGCGGCAAGATCATGATTCAGATTACCCATATGGGTCGCCGTTCCCGTTGGGATGGTGAAAACTGGCCGAACCTGATGTCGCCATCCGGTATCCGTGAGCCTGTTCACCGCGCGACCTGTAAGACCATCGAAGAGGAAGAGATCTGGCGCGTGATCGGTGATTTCGCACAGGCTGCTCGCCGGGCGAAAGAGGGTGGCTTGGACGGTGTTGAACTGTCGGCGGTACACCAGCACATGATTGACCAGTTCTGGTCGCCGCGTGTGAACAAACGCACCGATAAATGGGGTGGCACCTTCGAAAACCGTATGCGCTTTGGTATGGAAGTACTGAAAGCGGTACGCGAAGAGGTGGGTCGTGATTTCTGTGTCGGCCTGCGTATTACCGGTGACGAATTCCACCCGGACGGCCTGAACCACGATGACATGAAAGAGATCGCCGCGTACTACAACGCGACAGGCGAAATCGATTACTTCGGTGTTGTTGGCTCCGGTTGTGACACGCACAACACGCTGGCAAATGTTATTCCGAACATGAGCTACCCGCCTGAGCCGTTCCTGCATCTGGCTGCTGGTATCAAAGAGGTGGTGGACGTTCCTGTTATTCATGCGCAGAACATCAAAGACCCTAACCAGGCGAAGCGTATCGTTGAAGCCGGTTACGTAGACTTCGTCGGTATGACCCGTGCGCACATCGCTGATCCGCATCTGATCGCCAAGATCAAAATGGATCAGGTGGATCAGATCCGTCAGTGCGTGGGTGCGAACTACTGTATCGACCGTCAGTA